>NZ_RAVY01000183.1:0-19250 GCF_003611625.1 Corallococcus sp. CA054B | reverse complement strand
GGGTGGGGCGCGCAGGACGGCCGGGTGCCCGTCTGGCTGTGGGGATGCGGGCGGCGTTCTGGGGTGTTTCCGCTGAACCCCTTCGGTCCTACGCCTTTGCGTGCACCGGAACACCCTTTCAGTGATAAAGCGCGCCCCCATGTCCGAGCCCGACGTCATTTCCATCCGTGGTGCCAGGGAGCACAACCTCAAGACCGTCTCCCTGGACATCCCGAAGAAGAAGCTCGTGGTGTTCACCGGCGTGTCGGGCTCCGGCAAGAGCTCGCTCGCCTTCGACACGCTCTACGCGGAAGGCCAGCGCCGCTACGTGGAGAGCCTGTCCTCCTACGCGCGCCAGTTCCTGGGGCAGATGGAGAAGCCCCGCTACGACACGCTGCGAGGCCTGTCGCCCACCATCTCCATCGAGCAGAAGGCGGCCAGCAACAACCCGCGCTCCACGGTGGGCACCGTCACGGAGGTGCACGACTACCTGCGCGTGCTCTATGCCTCCATCGGGGTGCAGCACTGCCCCAACTGCGGCCGCAAGGTGGGCAAGCAGAGCGCGCAGCAGATCGTCGATGAGATCATGAAGCTGCCCGCGGGCACCAAGCTCCAGGTGCTGGCGCCCATCGTCACCAACCGCAAGGGCGAGCACAAGGACTTGCTGGCCGAGGCGCAGAAGCGAGGCTTCTCCCGCGCGCGCGTGGACGGGAAGGTGCGCGAGCTGGAGGAGCGCATCGAGCTGGACAAGAAGTCCAAGCACGACATCGCGCTCATCATCGACCGTCTGGTGTTGAAGCCAGACCTGCGCACGCGCCTGACGGACTCCGTGGAGACCGCGCTGCGCGAGGGCAAGGGCACGCTCATCATCACGGATGAGAAGGGAAATCTCGCGTCCGACCGCGTGATGAGCGAGCTGAACGCGTGCCCCGCGTGCGGCCTGTCCTTCGGGGACCTGACGCCGGCGTCGTTCTCCTTCAACAACCCGCTGGGCATGTGCACGGACTGCAACGGCCTGGGCACCCGGCCGGAGATGGACGCGGACCTGCTGGTGCCGGACCAGTCGCGCAGCATCCGCGACGGCGCCATTGAACCGTGGGCCAGCGGCATGAACCGCGGCGAGGGCTGGACGGCGGACTTCGTGGAGAGCCTGGCCTCCGCGTTCAAGATTGATTTGGACGTCCCGTACGCGAAGCTGACCAAGCGGGAGAAGGACGTCCTGATGAACGGCGCGAAGGGCAAGTCCTTCACCGTGCAGTGGGGCGACAACGGCCAGTACGACATGGAGTGGGAGGGCCTGCTCGCCCGCACCATGCGCAACTTCAAGACGACGACGTCGGAGGCGCGCAAGGCGGAGCTGCAGAAGTACTTCAGCGACAAGCCCTGCCCGTCCTGCAAGGGCGAGCGCCTGCGTCCGGAGAGCCGCGCGGTGAAGGTGCACCAGCGCACGCTGGTGGACCTGAGCCGGATGACCATCACGGAGGCGCGGACGTTCCTGACGCAGATGGGCCTCTCCGCGCAGGAGGAGAAGATCGCCCAGGAGCTGCTCAAGGAGATCCGCAGCCGCCTGTCCTTCCTGGTGGACGTGGGCCTGGGCTACCTCACGCTGGACCGCACCGCGTCCACGCTGTCCGGCGGTGAGAGCCAGCGCATCCGGCTGGCGTCGCAGATGGGCAGCGAATTGACGGGCGTCATCTACATCCTGGATGAGCCCTCCATCGGCCTGCACCAGCGAGACAACGGCAAGCTGCTCACCACGCTCAAGCGCCTGCGGGACCTGGGCAACTCCGTCATCGTCGTGGAGCACGACGAGGAGACGATGGAGGAGGCGGACTACCTGGTGGACTTCGGCCCTGGCGCGGGCGAGCTGGGCGGGCAGGTGGTGTCCCAGGGCACGCCCAAGCAGGTGATGGCGGACGAGAAGAGCCTCACCGGCGCGTACCTGTCCGGCCGCCAGGAGATTGAGATCCCCGAGTCCCGCCGCCCGGTGAACCCGAAGCATCAGATCTCCATCGTGGGCGCGACGGAGAACAACCTGAAGAACGTGGACGCGGACATCCCGCTGGGCATCTTCACGGCGGTGACGGGCGTGTCCGGCGCGGGCAAGTCCACGCTGATCAACGAGATCCTGTATCCGGCCCTGGCGCGCGCGCTCTACGAGAGCCGCGAGCCCATGGGCAGGCACAAGTCCATCAAGGGCCTGGAGCACCTGGACAAGGTCATCGACATCGACCAGCGGCCCATCGGGCGCACGCCGCGCAGCAACCCGGCCACGTACACCAAGGTGTTCGACGCCATCCGTGAGGTGTTCGCGATGACGCCGGAGGCGCGCACCTTCGGCTACGGCCCGGGCCGCTTCAGCTTCAACATCAAGGGCGGCCGCTGCGAGGCGTGCGAGGGCGACGGCGTGAAGCTGGTGGAGATGCACTTCCTGGCGGACGTGTACGTCCCCTGCGAGGTCTGCAACGGCAAGCGCTTCAACGAGGCCACGCTGCGCGTGCGCTACAAGGGAAAGAACATCGCGGAGACGCTGGACCTGAGCGTCCGGGAGGCGGTGGACCACTTCGGCGCGCACAAGGACATCATGCGCGTGCTCACCACGCTCACCGACGTGGGCCTGGGCTACCTGCGGCTGGGCCAGCCCTCCCCCACCCTGTCCGGCGGCGAGGCGCAGCGCATCAAGCTCGCCCGTGAGCTGGCCCGGGTGGCCACCGGGCGCACGCTCTACATCCTGGACGAGCCCACCACGGGCCTGCACTTCGAGGACATCCGCAAGCTGTTGTCCGTGCTCAACCGGCTGGTGGAGGCGGGCAACAGCGTGCTCGTCATCGAGCACAATCTGGACGTCATCAAGAGCGCGGACTGGCTCATCGACCTGGGGCCGGAGGGCGGCTCGGGCGGCGGCAACATCCTGGCCACCGGCACGCCGGAGGACGTGGCGAAGGTGGAGGCCAGCCACACCGGGCGTTACCTCAAGCACGTGCTGGGCAAGGCGCGCCGGGCCCGCATTGGCAAGCGCGTGGACGCGGCCTGAGGGGGCCCGGTAGGGTGGGGGCATGGCCGAGACCTCGACCGCCCCCACCTCCCAGCGCTTCCCGCCTCAGATTCCCTACATCATCGGGAACGAGGCCTGTGAGCGCTTCAGCTTCTACGGGATGCGGAACATCCTCGTGGTGTTCTTCATCGACTACCTGCTGCGCACGCAGATGCCGGAGTCAGGGGCGCGGGAGGCCCACGCGAAGTACCTGATGCACCTGTTCATGGCGGGGGTGTACTTCTTCCCGCTCCTTGGCGGGTACCTGGCGGACCGCTTCTTCGGGAAGTTCCACACCATCTTCGTGCTGAGCCTCGTGTACTGCGCGGGGCACGCGTGCCTGGCGCTCTTCGAGGACAACGCCACGGGCTTCTACACGGGCCTGACGCTCATCGCGATTGGCTCCGGCGGCATCAAGCCGTGCGTGTCCGCGATGGTGGGCGACCAGTTCACGGAGACGAACAAGCACCTGGTGAAGAAGGTCTTCGCCATCTTCTACTGGACCATCAACTTCGGTTCGTTCTTCGCGTCGCTGTTCGTCCCCCTGCTGATGAAGAACTACGGGCCGTCGGTGGCCTTCGGCGTGCCGGGCATCCTGATGTTCCTGGCGACGGTCATCTTCTGGGCGGGCCGCAAGCACTACGTGCTGGTGCCGCCCACGGGCCCCAACCCGCACTCGTTCTTCAAGGTGCTGGGCAGCGCGTTCCGGGGCAAGGACGTGGCGGGCGGCACCTGGCTGGACAAGGCGAAGGCGGAGCACCCGGCGGAGGCGGTGGAGGGCGTCAAGGCGGTGTTCCGCGTGTCCGCGCTGATGCTGCCGTTCGTGCCCTTCTTCTGGATGCTGTTCGATCAGAAGGCGTCCACCTGGGTGGTGCAGGCGCGGTCCATGGACCCCAACGTGGGCGGCATCTTGTTCCAGCCCAGCCAGATGCAGTTCATCAACCCCATGCTGGTGATGCTGCTCATCCCCTTCCTGACGGCGGTGGTGTACCCGGCCTTCCAGCGGATGGGCTGGGAGCTGACGCCGCTGCGGCGCATGCCGCTGGGCCTGGTGATTGGCGCCGCGTCGTTCGTCATCGCGGGCTTCTTCCAGGTGGCCATGGAGGGCGGGACGACGCTGAACATCGCGTGGCAGCTCTTGCCGTACATCGTGCTGACGGTGGCGGAGATCCTCGTGTCCACCACGGGCCTGGAGTTCGCGTACACGCAGGCGCCCCGGGAGATGAAGGGCACCATCCAGAGCGTGTGGCTGGTGACGAACACGCTGGCGAACGTGGCGGTGGCCATCGCCGCGGCGCTCAACGTCTTCACGGGCTCCGCGCAGTTCTTCTTCTACGCGGCCCTGGCGGCCGTGGCCGGCGTGGGCATGGCGCTGGTGGCCCGCCGCTACGTGGTGCGCGACTACTACCAGACGGACGCGCAGGCCCCCATGGACGGCCGCAACCCGGGCGTCGAGCCGAAGCCGGCCTAGGGCCCCAGATGCACGGTCGGATCCGCCGAGTGTGACGCATGCGGCCCCCTGCGGGGCAGCTCCACCGTGAAGGTGGCCCCCTGCCCCGCCTCGCTTTCGACCCGGACCGAGCCGCCCAGCCGCTCCACCAGCTGGTTCACGATGTGGAGGCCCAGGCCCAGCCCCCCGTAGTGGCGCGACGACACCGCGCGCTCGAAGGCGCGGAAGATGCGCACGTGCCGCTCCGCCGGGATGCCAATGCCCTGATCCCGCACCTCCAGGCGGGCCATCACGGCGTCCCCCCCCACCCGCACCTCAATGGGCCTTCCTTCGCCGTACTTGATGGCGTTGGAGAGCAGGTTGGTGACGATCTGATCCAACCGCGACCGGTCCCACACGCCCGGCATCGCCGTGTCGGCGTGGACCTGGAGCCGGGTTCCCGACGTGGCCAGCTCCGGGACGAAGCGCGCCGCGACGTCCCGGACCAGCGCGGCCAGGTCCACCTCCTCGAACTCCAGCTCGAGCTTTCCGGCCTGGATGCGGGAGACGTCCAGCAGGGTGTTGACGAGCTTCGCCATCCGCTTCGCCTGACGCTCAATGACCTCCAGCGAGTGGGTCACCGCGTCCACCCGCGCGATTCCGAGCACTCCTGCCCGGGCCAGGCGCGTCAGGCCCTGCACCGACAGCTGGAGCGACGTGACCGGGGTCTTCAGCTCATGGGAGGCAATGGAGAGGAACTCATCCCGGAGGCCAATCGCCAGCTGGGCCTGTTGATAGAGGCGGGCGTTGTCCAGGGCCATCGCCGCGCGGCGGGCCAGCTCCTGCGCGAGCGCGAAGTCCGCCGGGCCATACCGGCCACCGCCCTCCATGCGGGCGAGCGTGAGCGCGCCGAGCGCGTGCTCCCGCGCGAGCAGCGGCACCGAGATCCAGGACTGGAACTCGACGACCTCGGACAGGCCCTGCCCGTCCCGCACGCACCCCAGTGACATGGAGGCGCACCCCTCCGGGCAGAACTCCGGTTCCCCCACGCGGAGCACCCTCCCCGGGCCATGCTCGGCATCCAGGTCGGGCAGCGCGCAGTGCATCCGCGCGGGCACGGTGGCGCGCAGCGCTTCGGAGCGGGCCTCGGTGATGCGCTGGAAGGAATATCCCCCGTTCAGCAGATCCACCGCGCACCAGTCGGCGAACCGCTGGACGGTCAGCGCGGCCACGCTGCGCAGCGCGTCCTCGGGGGCGAGCGAGCCGGTGAGCAGCCCGGACGCCTCCGCCAGGAGCGCGGACCGCCCCTCCTGCTCCTCCGCGCGGGCGCGCGCCTGTTGCTCCCGGTGGAAGATCTGATCGCGCTCGTGCTCGGCCCTGCGGTGCTCGGTGATGTCGATGCCGGTGCCGATGACGTACTCAATCGCTCCCGACTCACCTCGCAGGACGTTGCTGGACCAGGAGATGAGGCGGCGCTCGCCCCTGCGGGTCAGCCAGTGATGCTCGGACTGCTCGAACCCCAGCCCGGCCGCGAGCACGGCGAAGTTCGTCTCCACCCGCGCCGCTTCGTCCGGCGGCAAGAGCCGCATCCAGAAGTACGCGCCGCGCAGCTCCTCGAAGGAGTAGCCCGTCACCTCCTGGCACGCCCGGTTGAAGCGGATGATCCTTCCCTGGGGATCCAGGACGATGACCAGGGCGCGGGCCGTGTCCAGGACCGCCGAGCTGAAGTCCCGCTCACGCTGGAGCGCGCGCTCGCTGTCCAGGGTCCGCGCGAAGAGCTGCCGGTGGACGAGCGCGGTGCGGAGCACGCCGCCGAGCCGCTCCACCATGCCCCGGTACTGCCGCGGCAGATTCGGCTCGCGGTCGAAGTACAGCAGCAGCAGGCTGGAGGGAGCCCCGGCGTCGTCGATGGGCACGGACCACCGCACGAGCCCCGGCGAGTCCAGCTCCGGGTAGGGCAGGTCGACCCAGAGGGGCGCTGGCAGTCCCGGGCGCGGGGGCAGCCCCGGAATCGGGAGCTGGCGGGAGGCCGAGGACAGTCCGCTCGCGCCCAGAAGCCCCACCTGTCCCCGCGCATCCGGCTGGAGCCAGAGCGCGACCGCGCACCCCAGCCGCTCCGCGACGCGGTCCAGGAAGTCGTCGGCGGGCTTGCAGGGATTGAGCAGATCCAGCGCCGCGACGGTGAGCTCCTGGAGCACGCTCAAGAGCGCGAGCCGCTCCTCGGTGAGCTTGTGGTCCCCGCCCGCGCCGTGGTCCGCCATGCGCCACCTCTCTCCCTCATCCAGGCAGGGCGACCACCACCGCTGTCTTGTTGTGGAACTGGGGGACCCCGCCTCCCATGGCCCCCACCTCGCCCAAGGTCAGACAGCCCACGACCGGGACGCCCTCTCCGAGCGCCTCCTGGAACCGGGAGAGCTCGTCCCGGACGCCCTCCCCCAGGACGAGGTACCGGGAGACGCAATCGAACACCACCGCGCCGCCCAACGCGCCAGGGGTTGCTTCCCGGGCCAGGGTGGCGGCACCGGCCGCGGCGTCGAGCAGATCCGTGCGCTTGCCCTCCATCACGCGGACCAGGGACCCGTCCGGGACCTCGGCGATGAAGCGCACCGAGCCGTCGGGTTCGACGGCCAGGGGGTCGCGGATCACGAACTCGCCGTTGGCCTGGGGAATCCCCAGCGGGTGGGTCATCGCGAAGCGAGGGAAGCTGCGCACGTCCAGGGCGTCACCCCGGCTCTCGGCCGTGTGCCGGTAGACCTCGAAGGCACGCTCGTAGTCGAGTTCGACGGCGGTCGAGCCCCGGACCTTCGTGACCTGCGAGGGCGGACCATACGGATACCAGCCGTGCTGGATGCCCACGCCCAGGGGCTCCAGGGCATCGAACGCAATCACCACCACCTGGTCCTGGTAGGCATGCCCCTTGGTGAACTGGGCCGTCTTCACGAACCGGACGTTGTTGCCCGCGCCGCCCCCCGCCCAACGGATGCCCGCGCCCGCCTCCTGTTGGGCCCCGCGCACGACCTCCGTCGAGTTGCCGCTCAGCGCGTCCGGCAGGACGAACAGCGTCCGCCGGTATCCGGGCGGCTTGGGAGGCAGCTTGCTCACGGCCTCGGCCACCGCCGCGCGGCCGGCGGCTCTCGGGCTCACGCTGACTGGACCGCCCATTCCCACGCCGACGCGGAAGTCATCGCCGTTGAAGAGCGCGATGATCAGGCCCTGGAGCAAGAGCTCCGTGCCCGCGAAGACGCCCGCCGCGCAGCACCCGGCCCAGGGGATGTCCCCGAGCTCCGCTCCGACCGCGGACGCCAGTGCCGACGCGTCGTACTGGTCCGTGCACAGCACGAGCGCGAACGTGGGGGCGTCCGCGCCTCGCAGCGCCTCCTGGCTCGCCTCCCGCGCGGCGGCGGTGCAATCCGCCGAGCGGCTCTTTCCAATCTGGATCCGCATGGGCTCCTTGAATCGATACCCACGCGGGAGCGGGCGTGCAGGGTCCCCGCGGCGCACGAAAAACGCCGGAGCACCCTGGGGGCGCTCCGGCGTTCGTGTTTCAGCAAGGCTGCCCTACCTGGCTCAGGTGGCCGGGTGGACGGTGCCTCCCTGGTGCGCGGGCGTCGGCGCGGGCGTCACTTCGTCCGTGCCGTGCATCATCCGCTTCAGCATGGGGGCGAGGAACAGCAGGATGACGCCCGACAGGCCCGCGCCGATGACGATGGTGAGGAACACGCTGAACTCGCCCATCTTCTCCGAGTAGCCGCCCAGCACGCCGGACAGCTTGTTGGCCACCGCGTTCGCCAGGAACCACACGCCCATCATCGCGGAGACGACGCGCTGGGGCGCCACCTTGCTCACCATGGACAGGCCCACCGGAGACAGGCACAGCTCGCCCATGGTGTGGAAGAGGTACGCCATGATGACCCACCACGCCGCCGCCTTGCCGTCCGTCGCGCTCTCCTTGGAGGCGCCCAGCATGAAGGCGAAGCCCACCGCCAGGAAGATGAGCCCCAGGGACATCTTCACCGGGATGCTCAGGTCCTTGCCCTTCGCCGCCAGCGAGCTCCACACCGCCGCGAAGATGGGCGCCAGCGTCACGATGAAGACGGAGTTGAAGTTCTGGAACCAGGTGGTGGGCACCTCCCAGCCGAACATGGAGCGGTCCACCTTCTGGTCCGTGTAGAGGTTCATCAGGCCGCCGGCCTGCTCGAAGCCCGTCCAGAACGCGACCACGAACAGCGCGATGATGAAGATGACGATGATGCGGTCCCACTCCTGGCGGCTGAAGGCGTGCTGCTTGCCGTCCGGCGTCGTCTTCTGCGCCTCGGTGGGGCGCGGCGCGGGCGCGAGGCCCACGTTGCCCAGGAACTTGTGCGCCAGCGCCATGAAGATGACCAGGCCCAGCGTCATGCCCACGCCGGCGGAGCCGAAGCCCCAGTGCCAGCCCACGCGCTCACCCAGCGTGCCGCAGATGAAGTTGCCCAGCACCGCGCCCAGGTTGATGCCCATGTAGAAGATGGTGAAGGCGCCGTCGCGGCGGCCGTCACCCGCGGGGTACAGCCCGCCCACCATGGTGGAGATGTTGGGCTTGAAGAAGCCGTTGCCGATGATGAGGAAGCCCAGGCCCGCGTAGAAGATGGAGATGCCTGGGAGCGCTAGCAGCAGGTGGCCAATCACCATCAACGCGCCGCCCAGCACCACCGCCTTGCGCTGTCCGATGTAGCGGTCCGCGATGTAGCCGCCAAGGATCGGCGTCAGGTACACGAGTCCCGTGTACGTCCCGTAGAGGCTCAGTGCTTCCGCCGTGGACCAGCCAAAGCCACCCCGCACCTTGTCGGTGAGGAAGAGCACCAGCAGGCCGCGCATGCCGTAATAGGACATGCGCTCCCACATCTCGGTGGCGAACAACAAATACAGGCCCGGGGGATGCCCCTTGCGGGCCTCGCCCGCGGCGACGGTGCTTTGCATGCCGTGAGTTCCTCGAACGGATTCTTGGGAGGGGGAACGAAAAGTCGCGCGACTGTAACAGGAGTCCCGCCCCCGGCGAGGACAGAGGACACCCTGCGTCCGTGGGAATTCCCGCCCCCTGCGCGAGCAGCCCTTCGGGCCCCCGCGCCCCGCCCGTTCGTGGCCGGGCGCGTCAGCCGATGCGCCGCGGCCACCGCCCGCGACTCGCACCCGTGGTGGGGGTGGAGGCCAGGGGCTCCGCGTGCGCGGGGCGCATGGGCAGCCGGACCTCCACGCGCGTGCCCTTCCCCATCTGGCTGGTGATGTGGATGCGGCCGCCGTGCTGCAGGACGATGCGCCGGCTGAGCGCCAGGCCCAGGCCCGTGCCTTCACCGGCCGCGCGGGTGGAGAAGAAGGGCTGGAAGAGCCGCTCCAGGTCCTCCGGGCGGATGCCCACGCCGGTGTCCTGGATGGTGACGAGCGCCTCGTCGCCCTGCTGGGCCGTCTCCACCAGCACGCGGCCGGCGTCGCCCACCGCGCGCACGGCGTTGTCCAGCAGGTTGAGCCACACCTGGTTGAGGGTGCCCGGGTCGCCCCAGATGGGCTCCGCGCACTGGTAGGCGCGCTCCACCACGACGCCCGGCGGGATGCGCCAGCCCAGCACGTTGAGCGTGGAGTCGAGCGCCGCCTCCAGCCGCACCGCCACCGGCTTCTCCGCCGTGCGCACGAAGGACAAGAGCGACTCCGCCAGGTGGCGGATGCGCTGGCCGCACTCCTCCATCACCTCCAGCATCGCGGGCCCCAGGTCGGGGTCGCCGCCCGTCTGCTTCCCCTGGACGACCTCCTTCAACGGGATGAGCGCGTTCATCAGCCCGTTGAGGGGGTTTCGCACCTCGTGTGCGAAGCCGGAGGTGAGCAGGCCGATGGCCGCCAGCCGCTCGTTCTCCGCCGCGCGCACGGCCGCCTCGCGCAGGCGCAGCTGCGTCTCCACGCGCGCCAGGAGCTCGCGCGGGCTGAAGGGCTTGCCCAGGTAGTCATTGGCGCCCGCGCCCAGGGCCTCCACCTTGGCGGCCACCTCCTGGCGCGCGGTGAGCAGGATGACGGGCATGTCCACCGTCTGCGCATGGGCGCGCAGCTGCACCAGGAGGTTGAGGCCGGACTGCACCGGCATCATCACGTCGGACACCACCAGGTCCGGCCGCTCCTCCATCGCGCGGCGCACGCCCTCTTCGCCGTTGGCGGCCTCCATCACCCGGTAGCTGGGCGCGAGGATGTCCGCGATGAAGGCGCGGATCTCCGCGTCGTCCTCCACCACCAGGATGCGAGGGGCCTTCGCGTCCGCGCGCGTGTGGTCCTGCGGCTCTGTGGGGCGCTGGGCCCCGGCGACGGTGGCGGCCAGCACGGTGGCGAAGCGGCCGGAGCTGCGGCGCTCGCGGCGCGTGGGCAGGTCCGTGGCGCGGCGCTCGCGCAGGTCCTCGCGCAGGTGCTGGGTGCCCTTGGGCAGCCGCACGCGGAAGCTGGAGCCCTGTCCCGGCGTGCTCGACACCTCGATGCCGCCCGAGTGCAGCGCCAGCGTCTCCTTCACCAGCGCCAGTCCGATGCCGCTGCCCCCGAAGCGCCGCGTGCCCGTCGTGTCCGCCTGGGCGAAGCGGTCGAAGATGACGGCCAGGTCCGCGGGCGCCATGCCCTGCCCGCTGTCCACCACCTCCACGTGCACGTCCGTGTCGTCCTCGCGCAGCCGCACCGCGATGCTGCCGCCGGCCGGAGTGAACTTGAGCGCGTTGGAGACCAGGTTGTGGAACACGCCTTCAATCCGCTCCGCGTCCGCGTGCACCGTCGACACCGGCCCGCCCTCCAGCGTGAGGGTGAGGCCCTGCTTCTCCGCCACGGTGCGGAAGGGCAACAGCTGCGAGGACAGGAACGCGTGCAGCTCCAGCGGCTGGTAGCGCAGCCGCACCTTGCCCGCCTCCAGCTGCGCCAGGTTGAGCAGGTTGTCGATGAGCCTGAGCAGCCGCTGCGTGCTCCGGTCCAGCGTCACCAGGTGTTGCCGCAGCACCGTGGGCAGGGACTCCGGCTCCTTCTGGAGCGCGTCCAGCGACAGCAGGATGAGCGTGAGCGGCGTGCGCAGCTCATGGCTCACGTTGTCGAAGAACTCCGTCTTCAGCCGGTCCTGCTCGCGCTGCTTGACGAGCGCCGCCTCCAGCTTCTCGTTGGCTTCGGACAGCTCACGCGTGCGCGCGACGACGCGGTCCTCCAGCGTCACCTTGCTGCCAAACACCTCGTCGTAGCGCTGCTGCAGCTCCCGCAGCGAGCCCATGTTCGCCTGGGCCTGCGCCGCGAGCAGCTCGTCCTTGCGCTTGAGCTCGCGCCACCGGTCCAGCCAGCCGCCCAGCGCGAAGCCGCCCATGCCCAGCGACGCCACGGAGAAGAGCGCGTCCCCCCAGCCCAGGTGCGTGGCCAGAAGCCCGCTCACCATGCCCAGCAGCAGGCCCAGGTAGTGGCCCCAGAGGGTGGGGGGATCCGTCCAGGTGAGGTGGTAGCGACACGCATGGCCGCCCAGCGCCTGGCACTCCGTCTCCCGCACCTCCGCGGGTGCCAGGCCCCAGATGGTGGGGAAGGACGCGAACTGGCCCATGCGCAGCTCGCAGATGTTGCGGTTCTGCTCCGGGATGCTGCTGCGGTAGGACAGCTTGAGCCGCTTGTGCTCCAGCAGGTCCACCGTGAACGCCCCCACCCGGTTGTAGCTGGGGGAGAAGTCGATGGTCTGCTTGTAGCAGGCCTTGGGCGAGCCGAAGGCGCGCAGCATGTAGAAGACGAAGCCCAGCGCCTGCGGCGACGCGGTGAAGAGGCCCGCCTCGCGCATGAAGCGCGAGTCGCCGGAGTCCTCGCGCAGCGCCGCCGCCACGCGCTCCAGGAAGCGCAGCGAGACGTAGTTGGTGGGCTGGCGCATGTAGTCCAGCCCCAGGCTGAACCCGTGATCGCGCCACACCCGGGCCAGCCGCTCCGCGCCATAGCGGTGCTCGAAGAAGAGCAGCAGCGTGGACGTGGCGCGGACGCTCACCTCGGGGGCGTTGTCCGCGGACACGTCCTGCACCTTCACCGCCGGCAGGCGTTGGGTCACGGTTTCGTTCCTTCGGTGACCAGCGTCACCGCGTACTTCAGTCCCTCCGGGTCCTCGAGCATGGCCAGGAAGTCGGCGCAGTGCGCCTGGTAGGCCTCGAGCCCGCCGAGAACGGCCACGCCCACCGGCGCCAATGCCTCGAAGCGCGTCTTCCAGTCGCGCACGAGCCGCGCCTCCGCGGCGCCCGGGGAGAGATAGAAGGGCATCAGGTGCACCCGCACGTCCTTGAGCCCCGCGCGGCGGAACTCAGAATACAGCTTGCGGCCCACGTACAGGTCGAACCCGCGCGCCGCCAGCGCCTCCACGATGCGCTGGGTGCCCACGCGCAGGTGCTCCGGGAAGGGCCAGTTCTGGAAGCCCAGCCCGTCAATGTCGGACACCACCACCCGCCCCCCGGGCCGCGTCACGCGGATGAGCTCCGCGAGCGCCACGTCCCGGTCCGGCAGGTACTCGAAGACGTACTGGCTCCACGCGTAATCGAACGCGTCCGAGGGCAGGCCCGTGGAGCGCACGTCCCCCTGGAGGAACGTCAGGTTCGGGCGGTGGGCATTGCGCGTCCGCGCCTCCGCGAGGCGGCCCTCGTGCAGCTCCACGCCGGTGACGTGGCCGCCCTCCCCCACCCGCTCCGCCATCAGCTCCGCGATGCCGCCGGGACCGCAGCCGGCATCCAGCGCGCGGTCCCCCGGCTTGAGGCCCGTGCGGAGGAGGACGTCGCGCGTGTCCTGGGACTGCTCCTGCTCCAGGAGACGGCGGGACTCTTCTTCGGATTCCATGAGGTACATCAGCGCGCCTCCTGCTTCTGGACGAACGCCGCGGCCTGGGCAGCGGCCCGGTGCTTCAAGCGCCGCATGGGCATCTGCCGCTCGAAGAGCGAGCGCCAGGCCTCGCACCAGCGGCGCACCATGGAGCGGTGGAAGGTCCACTCGGAGAAGAGGCCCTGGTCCACGAAGCCCCAGGCGCCCAGCACCGGCACGTCCAGCGCGTCCACCATGCCCAGCGCCGAACCGCGGCCCCGCTCGCGCGCGTGCGCCATGCACCGCAGCGTCAGCGCCGCCACCGCGTCCTTCGCGCGAGGGTGCTTCCGGTCCGCCACCACCAGGTTGAAGCCGTTGGTGACTTCAATGAGGCTCAGGCCCGGCGTGGCCTCGTCCTGGAGCGCCAGCGCGATGAGGCCCTCGTCCCCCTCCACCACGAACATCCGCCGCTCGCGGTGCAGCCCCGCCGCCCGGAAGCGCGCGCCCAGGACGGACTCGGGGCCGCGGTCCGCGCCCAGGTCCTCGCTGAGCAGGCGCACCATCTCCCCCCGGCGGCGCAGGTAGGACTCCAGCCACTGGCGGTCCTCCGGGCGCGCCTCGCGCACGGCCGGCAGCGCCCCCGCGTCCACGGTGGGCATCTGGGACAGGTCCGCGCGCAGGTAGTGGAACTGGCGCAGGTGGCACAGCCCCTGTCCTTCCAGCACGCGCGCCAGCCACGAGCCCAGCCGGTGCGGCCACCGGTTGTCGGTGCGCCACATGTAGCGGATGAACTCCACGTCCTCCATCGCCTCGCCCACCTCCACCGCGAGCGACGTGAGCTCGCTGGAGATCTGCTCGCTGCGCCGGAAGCTCGGCATCACCGCCAGGTGCTGCACCAGCCACGTGCCGGAGTACATGCGCAGGCCGTTGACGTGCCCCAAGAGCCGGCTCGCATCCGTGAAGACGAGCGAGCGCCCCAGCTCGCGCGCGCGGCCCAGCCGCTCGTACGTCGCCTCCAGCACGGGCAGGACGCGGGACTCCTCGCCGAAGGGGTGGTCCGGGTGGAAGGTGTAGCGGGCGTCCGCCATCATCCGCCAGACGTCCGGGAAGCGGAACACCGCGGCGTCGCGGACCTGGGGGGCTCTGGCGGACACGAACGCGTCCACGATGGCGTCGCGCACCGCGCGCGGCATGTCCAGGATGCGCACGCCGCAGCGGTAGGGCCGCAGGCGCTGATCATGCCGGGACTCGAAGGGCACGACGTCCACCGAGCGCACCTCCACGCGGCACGACGCCTCCGAGCCGTCCGGCAAGAGCAGCGAGGTGTCCAGCAGCGAGCCCACCGGCAGCACCTCGCACGACGCGTCGATGGGGAAGGCGAACCCGCCCGCGCCCAGGTCCAGCACCGCGCGGGTGATGCGCTGGCCGCTGAACGGCGAGGTGAAGCGCACGAGGAAGCGGTGCTGCGCGCTGGGGCGGAAGCGCTGCTGGCCGCGCCGGTTCTCCACCGCGAGCGAGCGGGGCATCCCCAGCACCACGCCGTCATGCCCCACGTGGAGCATGCTGGTGACGCCGCGGTAGCGCTGGCCGCCCATCTCGAAGGAGAGGTGGACCACCTCTCCCACGCTCGTGGGCAGCACCGGGGACACCTGCCCGCGCAAGAGGCCCCGCTCGTCGGAAGGCTCCACCGTGGCGGACTCCAGGAGGAAGTGCGCCGTCTGGCTGTCCGCCGGATGCAGCCACACGGGCAGTTCGCGCCGGAGCGCCTTGCGCAGCGCGGCCTGCACCGCCACCGCGTCCCGCAGCGTGCGCGGCGGCGCGGCGGTGGACTCGTCGTGCGCGAGCCGCCAGGAGATTCCCACGCGCAGGAACGCGTGCGTCCCCTGCTGGACGGGGCTGGCGTGGCGCACGTAGGCGCGGGCCACGTGCAGCACGGGCCGGCCGTCGCGCAGCATGGTCAGCGAGTCCAGGGGCGTGCCCGGCAGGAAGGCCGCCAGCGACGCGTCCATGGGCACCTGGAGCGCGGCGCCGAAGTGGCCCAGGTCCTGGCACTCGGCGCTGAAGGCCTGGCCGCGCAGGAGGAAGTCCACGCGCATTCCGGCATCCAGCGACACGCGCGTGGAGGCGCGCAGCTGGAGGATGTCGCGCAGGCGCGTCTTCAATTCACCTTCGGTCAGCGCGTCATCCACCGTGCTGAAGACGTGCCCCTCCGCGGCCGTCTCCACCAGCTCCTCCAGCCCGTGCTGATCCGACCGGGCGCAGACGAACACGCAGACGGCCTCCGGCGCCGCGCGGTCCACGTGGCGCAGGAAGCGGCGCGCGTTGTCCGCGGGCGCGATGATCAACGTGGGCGCGGTCGCCTCCATGCGCCGCGTGGCTTCCAGTTGTGAGCCCACCACTGAGACCCGGTGCGTGTTCAACGCGGACCTCAGCGCGTTGCGACGCATCTCATTGGGGTGGACGATGAGGACTTCGTGAGTCGGCACACTCATGGATTTCCCCCGACGCGCAAGAGCCACTCCGGCGCCCGTGCATGGCGCCATTCCCGTCGACGCGGGGCTCGCACGCGCCCCGTTCCCGCCATCCGCATGTCTTGAGTGTCCGAGCCAGGTGCTCTCTCTGTTGCCAGCGGGCCCGCGCTGAGACGCCTTCCCGGTGAGCCGCCGGCGAACAACCACCGCGTACTTTACCTGCTCCTATGGATTAGGTGATGTACGCGGGGGTGAGAGGACTTTTCGGAATAGGTTAAAGACGCGCAGTCGCCTGGGACCCCTTGGTGGGTAGGGACGCACGCACGGGGGCCGGCGGAGAGCTCTGGCCCCGGGCCGCGAACGCCGTTACAGAATGCGCGGGCGACGAGGAGGCCCCCCATGGGCGAGACGGTGGATTACGAGGGCGGAATCCGGGAGCTGAAGCGCTCCATGAACGCGGTCATCCTGGCGCACTACTACCAGGAGAGCGAAGTGCAGGACGTGGCCGACTTCGTCGGTGACAGCCTGGCGCTCGCGCAGGCGGCGGCGCGGACGGAGGCGGACGTCATCGTCTTCTGTGGTGTGCACTTCATGGCGGAGACCGCCAAGATTCTGAATCCCAGCCGACAAGTGCTGCTTCCGGACCTCAAGGCCGGCTGCTCGCTGTCGGACCGGTGCCCGCCCGCGGCCTTCAAGGCGTTCAAGGACAAACACCCGGACGCCTTCGTGGTGTCGTACGTGAACAGCTCCGCCGCGGTGAAGGCGATGAGCGACGTCATCTGCACGTCGTCCAACGCCGTGCGCATCGTGAACCAGATTCCGAAGGACCGCCCCATCCTCTTCGCGCCGGACCAACACCTGGGCCGTCACGTGATGAAGCAGACGGGCCGCGACATGGTGCTGTGGCCGGGCAGCTGCATCGTCCATGAAATCTTCAGCGAGAAGAAGCTCGTGGGGCTGAAGGTGGAGCATCCGGACGCGGAGGTGGTGGCCCACCCGGAGTGCGAGCAGCAGGTCTTGCGGCACGCGGACTTCATCGGCTCCACCAAGGCCATCCTGGACTACGTGGTGAAGAGCCCGAAGAAGAAGTTCATCGTGGTGACGGAGGCCGGCATCCTCCACCAGATGAAGAAGGCCGCGCCGGACAAGACGTACATCCCGGCGCCGCCGGACAACGGGTGCGCGTGCAACGAGTGCCCGTACATGCGCCTCAACACGCTGGAGAAGCTCTACCGCTGCATGAAGGACAGGACGCCGGAGCTGGTGCTGCCGGCGGACCTGCAGCACGCGGCGCTCGCCCCCCTGCGGCGGATGCTGGAGTGGTCCGCCTGAGGGAAACGGGGACTGGGGGGACTGTCGCCCGCGTCCCACGTTTGGCAACTCGCGTCTTGCGGATGGCGGGCCCAAGTGCCATGGAAGGGACGTGGCCTTCCGATTTCTCGCACTTCCCGCCCACCGGCTGGTGGACTTCCCCAAGACCCTGCCGGACGAAGAGCGCCTCGAGCCGGACCTGCCTCCGGTGCACGAGGCCGTGGAGCGCGCCCTCGCGGGCGCCGAGTTCCGCGACCTGAAAGCCCGCGACCGCCTGCGCGCCCTGCTCCAGGGGGACCGTCCCCCCGCCCTGGGCTCACCCGGCAAGGGCTTTGGCGCCAGCGCCATCTTCGCCCAGCCGCCCCAGGACCTGCCGGCGCTGCTGCGTCTGGCGGATGAGCTGGAGCACCTGGCCCGCCGGGAGGCCGGCGAGCGCGCGCTGGTGTGGAAGTGCGGCCAGTGCAGTGCCCGCTACGCGGTGCCGGTGGCCCTGGTGCGCCAGGTGTCCATCCGCTGCGAGCGCTGCGGCAACCCGGTGCAGCTGTCCTCGCAGGAGAGCCTGGGCGAGGAGGCCCTCATCGACCCGTTCCAGGGCGCGGTGAACAGCAGCCGGCACCAGCTGGCGGCCTTCTTCCGCGAGGCCATGGCGCGCGGCTGGCCGGTGCTCGTGGCCGAGGGCGGAACCCCTGCCCCACGCGGGCGGCCTTCCAGCCCGGCGGCCTGAGCCACCTCGCCGGTGTTCCCACGGGGGCCCTTTCACGGGCCCCCTTTTCGTTTCAGATGAAGATGCCGGCGGAGGCGTCGTTGCGCGCCTCCTGGAGCTCCTGCGTGGCGGGACGGCCGCGCAGCGCATCCATCACCTGGCGCGGCGCATGGCGGCCCGAGCACTTGGAGCACTCGCACTTGCCGCGCTTGCAGGTGCAGTCCGCCTTGCTGCCGCAGGAGCACTTCGCCGTCAGCAGCTGATCCAGCTCCTCCAGGGGGCGCGGCGCGTCGTCCTTGCTGGCTTCCGGCGCGGGCGTCTGGGGTGCGGTGCCCGTCTTGGAGGCAGCGGCCGCCTTCGCATGGGCCTCGCAGGCGTGGGCGCTGGCGGGCAGAAGCCAGAGGCCGCCCAGCAGCAAACCCGCGGTCATCAACGTCGCGCTGCGTGCCATGTCCGTTCTCCTTGGCGAAGGCCCCGGGAAGGCTGGGGGGAGGCACCCGCCGTCCCGGCCTATAGCCCAGGGCATTCCCCCTGCCAAGGCATTCGCACGTACCTTTGCCTACCCTTCAACGGAGCCCACGGTGCGCTCGCCCGGCGCGGGGGCGCGCGCGTACAGTCCGCGCCCTCCTGCCCGTGACGAACCGAACTGCTCGCATCGCCTTTGTCGCCGCGCTCGTCCTGGGGGCGCTCCCGCTCTGGGTGTCGCGCCTGCTGCCCATGGTGGACCTGCCGCAGCACCTGTACCTCATCTCGGTGCTGCACCGGCTGGACGACCCGACGACGCTCTATCCCACGCTGTTCGCGGCGCGGCACGAGCTGACGCCGTACCTGGGCTACTACTACCTCGTCAGCGCGCTCAACTGGCTGTTGCCGCTGGAGCTGGCCAACCGCGTCTTCCTCACCGCGTACGTGGTGGGGATGCCGCTGGGCATGGCCTTCCTCTTGCGCAGCCTGGGCCGGCCGTCGTGGCCCGCGCTGCTCACGCTGCCGCTCGCGTACGGGGACAGCTTCGGCTGGGGCTTCATCAACTACCTGGCGGCCCTGCCGCTGACGCTCGTGTGCTGCGGCCTCTTCGTGCGGACGCTGACGGACGCGCCGCGCCGGTCGCGCTGGGGCGTGGGGCTGGCGGTGTGCCTGGTGGCGGTGCTGCTCTTCCACGTGCAGGCCTTCGGCTTCCTGGCGTTCGGGCTGCCGTGGCTGCTCTGCACCACGCCGGTGCCGGAGGACGCGGCGGCGAAAGGCATCGTGGCCCGGCTGCGGCCGCGCGTGCCGGCGCTCCTGGGCGTGGTGCCCGGCGTGGCGCTGTTCCTGTCGTGGGTGGTGCTGCGGTTCGGCAACCCGCCGGACATCCAGCCGGGCGCGCCGTGGAAGGCGTGGGGGCCCACGTTCTCGCCGCAGAACCTGGCGTGGAAGGGCTTCGAGCAGAACCGCGCGGAGTTCTTCCAGGTGCTCGCCAACACGTTCCACGACGGCTCGGACCGCTGGCCGCTGTATGCCGTAGGCGCGGTGGCGGTGGGGGGCTGGGTGGTGGGG
>NZ_RAVY01000182.1:0-19270 GCF_003611625.1 Corallococcus sp. CA054B | reverse complement strand
CCTCCACACCGCCCGTGCGCCCCACCCGCGCCAGCGAGGACGACCTGTGGCGCATCGTCTCCTTCGACGAGTCCAACGACCCCGCCCAGAACCTCACCGCCTCCTTCGAGGCCGCCCTCCAGCAGGTGGACGCCCACCTGGAAGCCCTCATCCGCTCGGATGTCCGCTCGGCGGGCGACGCCAACGAATTCCTCGTCGAGGCCATCGTCGAAGCGACGTTCGAGCCGCTGCCTTCTCCCCGCTCCACCGCGTTCCCCGGTGACAACGCGGAGGCTTCTGGCCAGACTGGGGACGAGCTGTCCGGTGATCTGGACGACTGGGATTTTGACGAGGACGACGTGGCGGCCGAAGACCCCTCCAACCCCGACGAAGCCTCCAAGCTCCGGCGCCAGCGCCTCCTGCGCCGCGCCATGGAGAACATGGGCGCGCTCGGCACCCGCCCCGCTCCCGCGACCACCCCGGCCACGCCCGAGGGCGCCGCGCCGCCGTCCGCCGCCGTCGCCGCGCCGACGGAGCCCCCCAAGCCCGACGAGGGCCGGCTCGCGCAGCAGATTGAGCAGCGCTACGCCGACATCCAGACGAAGAAGGATCACTTCGTCACACTTGGGGTTCCGCAGGACGCCACCCGGGACCAGGTGAAGGCCGCCTTCCTGAGCCTCGCCAAGGTCTTCCACCCGGACCGGCTGCCCCCGTCGCTGCCCCACCTGGCGCCGAAGATCACCGCCGTCTTCGAGTCCATCCGCGAGGCCTACGAAGTCCTCCACGACGACACCCGCCGCAAGAACTACCAGCTGGCCCAGCAGGGCGCGCAGGCCGCGCCGAAGCCCCCGGCCTCCAGCGCCGCCCGTCCCGGCAGCCCCGCCGCGGCCCGCGCGGACACCAACGCGGACGACCTCTTCCGCATGGGCGAGGTGTTCTTCCGCAAGCGCGACTTCCTCGCCGCCAGCGAGCACTATGAGCGCGCGTACGGCCTGGACCCCAAGCCCCTGTACCTCGCGGCGCGCGCCTGGTCCGTGTACATGGATCCCAGCCGCAAGGCCGACATGCCCCGCGCGAAACAGTGGATGGCGGATGCGGTGCGCACCGACCCGAACTGTGATCGCGCCCACTACCAGCTGGGCGTCATCGCCCGCGTGGAAGGGGACATGGACCGCGCGGAGAAGCACTTCCGGGAAGCCGTCCGTGCGAACCCCAAGCACCTGGAGGCGAACCAGGAGCTGCGGCTCATCGACATGCGCAAGAAGAACCCGCCCAAGAAGGGCCTCTTCCGCTGACTCGCCTGTCCCCCGGGGAGGGAGCCGGCCGGTTTTCCGGACAGTCCCGCCCATTGACACACCTGGAAACCGGACCCGATGCTTGCCCCTACGGGACGCCCCCGTCGGATCCGCCGTCCCGCCCGTCTTGAAAGGCATGCCACGTGGCCAAGCAGCACCTGCTCCTCGTCGATGGTGACGCGAAGAGTCTGCGCGTGATGGAGGTCAGCCTGAAGAAGGCCGGCTTCTCAGTCACGACTGCGATCCACGGCAAGGATGCGCTGGAGAAGGTCCAGATCAGCCCGCCGGACCTCGTGCTCGCGGACACCAAGATGCCGGAGATGGACGGCTTCGAGCTCTGCAAGACGCTCAAGTCCGACGAGCGCTTCAAGTTCATCCCCTTCGTCTTCCTGACGAACCAGAAGTCGGTCGAGTTCAAGGTGCGCGGCCTGGAGCTCGGGGGCGACGACTACCTGACGAAGCCCATCTACATCAAAGAGATCGTCACCCGCGTGAAGATGATCCTTCAGAAGGCCGAGAAGGAACGCATCGAGAAGCGCGAGACGACCAAGGGCGGCTTCGCGGGAAGCCTCGCCGACATGGGCGTCGTGGACCTGGTCCAGACCTTTGAAATCGGCCGCAAGACGGGCGTCATCTCCATCCAGGGCGAGCGCACCGGCGTCGTCTACTTCAAGGAAGGCCGCGTCATCGACGCGGAGCTGGGCCGGCTCAAGGGCGAGAACGCCTTCTACCGCCTGCTCAACACGTTCGAAGGCCAGTTCGACGTGCAGTTCACCACGTTGGACCGCACCGAGCGCATCGAGGTCTCCACGCAGGGCCTCCTCATGGAGGGCATGCGCCGGCTGGACGAGTGGGGCCGGATGCTCGAGCAGCTCCCCCCGCTGGAGACGGTCTTCGAAATTGACTACCACCAGCTGGCGGACCGCCTGTCGGAGATCCCCGACGAGGTGAACGGCCTCTTGCGCCTGTTCGACGGCAAGCGCGCGCTGTCGCGCGTGGTGGAGGACTCGGACTTCGAGGACCTGGCCGCGCTGGGCATCATCAGCAAGCTGTACTTCGAGGGGCTGATCCGCGAGCTGGGCAACGCGCCGCTGGAGCCCGTGCAGAGCAGCAAGCCGGGCATCGAGCAGTGGCTGAACGCCGCGCCGCCCATCCCCGTGGACGTCGCGCCCGCGCAGGAGTCCGCGCCCCAAGACGCGCCGGCCCCCGTGGAAGCGCCTCCAGTGGAAGCGGCGCCCGTGGCGGAGGTCCCGGTCGCCGAGCCCGAAGCCGCGCCCGCGCACCCCGAGCCCGTGGAGGAGGTCACGCCCGTGGCGGAGATGGCGCCCGCGCCAGTCTCCCCGCAGCCCGCGCAGGTGATCATCTTCCCGCCGCGCGTTCGTCCGGGGGAGGGCGGGCCGCCCTCGTTCGGCCAGGAGGGCGCGGAGCCCGCGGTTCCGCCGCTGTCGCAGGAGGGCTCGGCGTTCCTCGTGGAGCCGCCTCCGGCGCACCGCGCGGTGGATCATGCGCGGCGCAGCCTGCTGCTCGACTGGAGCCGGGTGGACACGGAGGGCCTGAGCGCCTCCAGCACCTGGGGCCCCGGTTCGCCCTGGTCGTCCGCGTCCCGAGCACCGGCCGCGCCCAGTCCGTTCGCCGCCCAGCCCGCGCAGACGCCCGTGGAGCCGCAGCCCTCGCGCCCGCCCATCTTCGGTGGCGCGGCCATCGCGCCCAGCCCGCTGGCCCCGGTGCCTCCGCCCACGCCGGCCCCGCCGTCGTCCGAGGTGACGCTGGTCAGCGGCACGGAGCCCTTCCACGAAGAGGTCCCGGTGGAGGAGTCCGCGCCGCCGCAGCTCGCGCTGCCGCCGTATCCGGGCCACGGCATCGTGCCGCCGCAGGTGGCCCCCGTGGCGCTCAACGTCGAGTTCCCCGAGTCGACGCCCTTCAACGCGCAGCCGGCCGCCATGGAGCCGGTGGAGACCGCCGCGCAGGACGTGCCCGCCTCCGAGGCGTACTTCACGGAGCCCGAGCCCGCCGCGCCCGTGCAGCCGTCCGCGGCGAGCGCCCCGGTTCCCGAGACGCACACCGCGGCCCCTGTCTCGGCCCCCCCGGCCAGCAGCGCGTCCACGAGCAGCACGAAGCCCGCCGCCGCCAAGCCCTCGCACGACGAGGACGACGCGGCGCTGATCGCCGCGATGAAGCCCAAGCGCACGGGCCTCTACATCGCGGGCGGCCTGGTTCTGGTCGCGGCCGTGGCCGCGGTGGTGCTGTCCAAGGGCTCGGGCAGCGCCGAAACGCCCAAGCCCGACGCGCCCAAGGTGACGCAGCCCACGAAGCCCGAGGATGCGCCCAAGCCGCCGGAGACGACGCCTCCGCCGGCCGTCACGCCTCCGCCCACGAAGACCGTGGACGCTCAGCCCGACGCGGGCACGCCCCCGGCGAAGACCGTCACCGCCCCGGAGGACGCGGGCACGCCGGTGAAGACGGCCACGCCCGAGCCCGCCGCCGTTCCCGACGCGGGCGCCGTCGCGGTCACGCCTCCGCCCGCGACGCCCACGGAGGCCGCGCAGCCCAAGGCCACCTACGCGGACTACATCAAGGACGGCCGCACGGCGCTGGCCCGCAAGAGCTTCAAGACGGCGCTCACCGCCTACCGCAAGGCGCTCGCGCTCGACAACGACTCCATCGAGGCGAAGACGGGCCTGGGCATCTCGTTGGCCAACAACAGCAGCACCAGCGAGGCCGGCTACCGCGAAGCGGCCAGGCTGCTCCAGGACGTCGTCAAGGCGGAGCCCAAGAACGCGAAGGCCTGGTTCTGGCTGGGCAGCTCGCTCCAGTTCTCCGGCGATCAAACCCGAGCAGCCGATGCCTACAAGCGGTATCTGTTCCTCGAACCGACGGGAAGCTCGGCGGACGAGGTGCGTGCCCTGCTCAATGGGATGAAATGAGCAGGGGAGGCGGCCCGTCCGCCTCCTGCCCGCCCTTGTTGTCGGAGTCGTCGTGCTCGTCCTGGGACTTGAAACCTCGTGCGATGAAACCGCCGCCGCCGTCGTGGAGGACGGGCGGCGCGTCCTGTCGGACGTCGTCTCCACGCAGGTGGACATCCACCGCCGCTGGGGCGGCGTCGTGCCGGAGCTGGCCAGCCGCAACCACATCGTCCAGGTGATGCCCGTCGTCCACGAGGCCCTCACCCGCGCGGACAAGACGCTGGACGACATCGACCTCATCGCCGTCACGTCCGGCCCCGGCCTCATCGGCGCGCTGCTCGTGGGACTCCAGGTGGCCAAGGGGCTGAGCCTCGCCACCGGCAAGCCCTTCGTGGGCGCCAACCACCTGGAAGGGCACCTGCTGGCCATCCGCCTGCTGGAGGACGCGCCCGCGCCGCCGTTCCTGGGGCTCGTCGTCTCCGGCGGCCACACCAGCCTCTACGAGGTGCGCGACTACGGGAACTACCGCCTCGTCGGCCGCACGCGCGACGACGCCGCGGGCGAGGCCTACGACAAGACGGCGCGCATCCTCGGCCTGCCGTACCCGGGCGGGCAGCCCATCGACGAGCTGGCGCAGAAGGGCGACCCGGAGGCCATCCGCTTCCCTCGCGCGCTGCCGGGCGACAACCTGGACGTGTCCTTCTCCGGCCTGAAGACGTCGGTGCTCCACCACGTCCAGAAGCACGGCGTGCCGGAAGGCCAGGCCCTCCACGACCTGTGCGCGTCGTTCCAGGAGGCGGTGGCGGACGTGCTGTCGAAGAAGCTCGTCGCCGCGGCCAGGAAGCTGGGCCACCACCAACTGGTGCTGTGCGGCGGCGTGGCGGCGAACTCGCGGCTCAGGGCGCTGTGCAAGCAGCGCGCGGAGGAGCGCGGCCTGCGCATGTTCCTGCCGCCGGTGCGGCTGTGCACGGACAATGGCGCGATGATCGCCGTCGCGGGGTATGAAGCGTGGCGCCGCGGCTTGCGCGGTGATTTCCGCCTCGCGGCCGACCCCGCCTGGCGCATGGAGTAGGGGCCTGACAGTGGATTCTCCGCGCGACATCCTCAAGCGCCACGGCCTGCGGGCCAAGCACAGCTGGGGACAGAACTTCCTTGGAGACGCGGACGCGCTCCAGGAGATCGCGGACGCGCTCGCGCTGCGCGAGGGCGAACCCGTGGTGGAGCTGGGGCCCGGCCTGGGCCACCTCACGCGCTTCCTCGCCGCCACCGGCGCGCGCGTCACCGCCGTGGAGCGCGACCGCGACATGGTGGCCGTGCTGGAGAAGGAGGCCATCCCCGGCGTGCGCGTGGTGCCCGGCAACGCCGCCACGGTGGACTTCGCCCAGGTGGCCGGCGCGGAGGAAATCGCGCTCGTGGGCAACCTGCCGTACCACCTCACCAGCCCCATCCTCTTCCAGGTGCTCGCGCAGCGCGCCCGCATCTCGCGCGCTGTCTTCACGCTCCAGAAGGAAGTGGTGGTGCGGCTGGCCGCGGAGCCCGGCAACCGCGACTACGGGCTGCTCACGGTGCTGCTCGGCCTGCACTTCGACGTGGAGAACGTGCTCACGCTGGAGGCGTGGCGCTTCCATCCGCCCCCGAAGGTGGACTCCGCCGTGCTGCGCCTCACGCGGCTCAAGAAGCCCCGCGCGCCGCTGGTGGACGAGGCCCGCTTCACGCGGCTGGTGAAGGCCGGCTTCGCGCAGCGCCGCAAGACGCTGATCAACTCGCTCAAGTCCGACAAGGGCCTGGCGCCGCCGGAGGTGATGCTCGCCGCGCTCCAGACGGCGGGCATCGACCCGGGCCGCCGCGCGGAGACGCTCTCCCCGGAGGAGTTCGCCGCCATCGAGCGCGCCCTGGGCCCCGTGACGGCCATGGCGCCGCCGCCTCCGGACGCGCCAGAAGGACAGGACGCAGAGGAGTAGGGGACTTCAGCGCTTCTGGCCCAGCGCGGCCAGGAGCCCACCCTGCTGGGCGAGGAACGCGCGGAACTCGTCCTCATTGATGCGCAGGCGCGCGAGCACGCCGCTGAGGACCTCCTCCACGGAGCCCTCGGGCCGGCGCTTCAGCTCGAAGGCCGTCTTCAGCAGGGCCACGCCATAGAGTGGATCCACGTCCACCGGAGGTGCGGGAGGGGCCGTGGCCGGACGGGCGGCGGGCGCCGCTTCCGTCGTTTCCACCAGATCCACCACCGTCTTCACCCGCTGCCTGCCGCGCATCTGTGGCCCGTCGCTCCCGCAGTCCGTGTTCGCGGGCACCGTAGGGGATGACCTCGGAGGGCGCAAGGGCAGGGTGGCCCGGCGAAAATTGCCGGATGCACGGGGGCATGGTTGTGTTATCCGCCCCCCGCGCGCGCATGTGTCTCATGCGTGGCTTTCCGGGGGCGGAGGCCTCGGGCCGATGGACCACCGCTACATCGTCGTCGAAGGCCCCATCGGCGTGGGCAAGACGAGCCTCACCAACCTCCTCACGGAGCGACTGGGCAGCCGCCGCATTCTGGAGGTGGTGGAGGAGAATCCCTTCCTCTCCAGCTTCTACGCGGACCGGCAGAAGTTCGCGTTCCAGACGCAGGTGTTCTTCCTGCTCTCGCGCTTCCGCCAGCAGCAGGAGCTCTTCCAGCAGGACCTGTTCCGCTCCGTCACCGTGAGCGACTACCTGTTCGCGAAGGACCGCATCTTCGCCAACCTCACGCTGGCCTCGGATGAGCTGGCCCTCTACGACCGCGTCTTCGAGGCGCTGGGGCCCCGCGTCCCGCAGCCCGACCTGGTCATCTACCTCCAGGCCCAGCTGGACGTGCTGCTGCACCGCATCAAGAAGCGCGGCCGTGAGTTCGAGCGCAAGTTCGACGCGGGCTACCTGGAGTCGCTCACGCACGCGTACAACGACTTCTTCGCGCACTACCAGGACACGCCGCTCCTGGTGGTGAACACGTCGGACATCGACTTCGTGCACAACGAGGACGACCGCGAGGACCTGCTGAAGACCATCGCGAACGCGAAGTCCGGTGTGCAGCACTACACCCCCCGGTCCCGCCGGGGCTGACGGCCGCCGCCCGCCTGGCTGCCTGGCGTGGGTTAAACCCCCACGCGGCCCCGAGGGCGTTAGAGTGCATCCCCGTGGAGCCCTGGCCTCCGGCGATCCCCCTGGGGACGGCGAGGGGCCTGACGTTCCACGAGGCTGTCCCACCCGTCTTGCCCACAGGAGGTGAACCGTGAAGGACAAGGTCACCATCCACACGCTGAAGCGCCTGAAGCAGTCCGGTCAGAAGATCTGCATGGTCACCGCGTACGACGCGACGTTCGCGCGCATCCTCGACGAGGGCGGCGCGGACGTGCTCCTGGTCGGTGACTCGCTGGGCATGGTCGTCCAGGGCCAGGAGTCCACGCTGCCTGTCACCCTGGACCAGATGATCTACCACTGCACGGCGGTGAGCCGCGGCGCGAAGCGGGCGCACGTGGTGGGGGACATGCCGTTCATGAGCTACCAGGTGTCGCCGCAGGAGGCGGTGCGCAACGCCGGGCGGCTCGTGTCCGAAGGCAACGTGGGCAGCGTGAAGCTGGAGGGCGGCGCCGAGTTCGCCGACACCGTGCGCGCCATCGTCCGCGCCAGCATCCCCGTCATGGGCCACCTGGGCCTCACGCCGCAGTCGGTGCACAAGATGGGCGGCTACGTGGTGCAGGGCCGCGACGAGGACGCCGCGCGCCGCATGCTGGAGGACGCGCTCGCCCTGGAGGCCGCCGGCGCCTATGCGCTGGTGCTGGAGGGCGTGCCGCTGGAGCTGGCGCGCACCATCACCCAGAGCCTCAAGATTCCGACCATCGGCATTGGCGCGGGCAAGCACTGTGATGGCCAGGTGCTGGTCTGCTACGACCTGCTGGGCATGAACCCGGACTTCAAGCCGAAGTTCGTGAAGCGCTTCGCCAACCTGCACGGGAACATCACCGAGGCCGCGAACACGTACTTCTCCGAAGTGCGTGCGGGCACCTTCCCGGATGAAGAGCACAGCTTCAAGGCCACCAAGGGCATCCGGCTGGTGACGCCCACGCCGGTGGCCCCCGACGCGGAAGGCGCTGGCGAGCCCGCGGAGAAGGTCGGCGGCATCTACGGGGCGCCCGTCTAGCCATGGCCCCCCACGTCCTGCGCACCGTTGCGGAAGTGAAGGCCTGGGTCGCGTCCCTCCAGAAGGAGGGCAAGTCCCTGGCGCTCGTTCCCACCATGGGCTTCCTGCATGAGGGCCACGTCTCGCTCATGAGGGAGGGCGGCCGGCGCGCGGACGTGGTGGCTGCCTCCATCTTCGTGAACCCCACGCAGTTCGGTCCCCGCGAGGACCTGGCGCGCTACCCGCGCGACTTCGAGGGGGACCTGGCGAAGTGCGCGAGCGCGGGCGTCTCGGCCGTGTTCGCGCCCGAGCCCGCGGCGATGTACCCCCCGGGCTACCAGACCTACGTGGAGGTGACGGAGGTCAGCCAGGGGCTGTGCGGTGAGCGGCGTCCCGGCCACTTCCGGGGCGTCGCCACCATCGTCACGCAGCTGTTGGCGCTGTTCCGGCCCGCCGTGGCGCTGTTCGGAGAGAAGGACTACCAGCAGCTCCAGGTCATCAAGACGCTCAACCGCGACCTGCACCTGGGCGCGGACATCGTGGGCATGCCCACCATCCGTGAGGCGGACGGGCTGGCCATGAGCAGCCGGAACGCCTATCTGTCCGCGGAAGAACGCCAGCGGGCGCTCGCCCTGTCGAAGGGCATCCGGGCAGCCCA
Source organism: Corallococcus sp. CA054B (assembly GCF_003611625.1). NCBI lineage: Bacteria > Pseudomonadati > Myxococcota > Myxococcia > Myxococcales > Myxococcaceae > Corallococcus > Corallococcus sp. CA054B. Next base: position 10,300 of record NZ_RAVY01000182.1, on the reverse strand, counting down.
GGGCCTGCTCGCCTCCGGCACCCGGGACACTCGGGCGCTGGTGGAGGCCGCCCGCCGTGAATTGCAGGCGGCGAACCTGCGCGAGGACTACGTGGAGGTTCGGGACGCCGGAACGCTTTCACCCCTGGACTCGGTGGCGCCCGGACAGACGGCGCGCATGCTGGTGGCGGCCTTCTCGGGCACCACGCGGCTCATCGACAACATGCCGCTGGCCGGTTAGGAGACCCGGGACACGTTATGGCCGCTGGAAAGTCGAAGGGTGTGGGTGCGGAGCCGGGGGTGAAGCTCATTGCCGAGAACCGGCGTGCGCGCTTCGACTACACGGTGGATGAGAAGATAGAGGCCGGGCTGGAGCTCACGGGGAGCGAGGTGAAGTCGTTGCGTGAAGGGACGGCCAACCTGTCGGACGCCTACGCGCTCCAGAAGGGCACGGAGCTGTTCCTGCTCAACGCCCACATCGGCTCCTACAAGGCGGCCAGCGTCTTCGACCACCTTCCCACCCGGGGCCGGAAGCTGCTGATGCACCGGGCGGAGATAGACCGGTGGACGGCGAAGGTGCGCGAGCGCGGTTACTCCATCATCCCGCTCGTGCTGTACTTCAGGAAGGGACGGGCCAAGGTGGAGCTGGGCCTGTGCCGCGGCAAGACGCACGAAGATCGCCGCCACGACATCAAGGAACGGGAGACGAAGCGGGAGATGGACCGGGAAGTGCGCCGTCGTTGAGGGCGCTCCCGCAATTCCCCCGCTGGACAGGCTGGAATGGACAAGAAGGTTTCCGACAAGAAGGAGCGGCTGCTGGCCGCGCTCGACCAGGGCATGGTGATGATCCACCTGGACGCGCGTCGCCCCGGTGTGCTCGTCCCCGCCAGCCTGCGAGGCGAAGCGCACCTGCGCCTCAACCTCTCCTACCGCTTCGAGCCACCCGACCTCACGGTGGGCGAGTGGGGCGTGCGCACCACGCTGAGCTTCTCCGGTTCGCGCTTCACGGTGGCGGTGCCCTGGTCCGCGCTGTTCGCCATCGCCAGCCACGTGACGAAGGAGTTCTGGATGTACCCGGAGGAGATGCCGCCGGAGCTGCTCCAGCAGCCCCCGGTGGCGTCGACCTCCGTCGCGCGCCCGCCGCAGCCCGCGCCGGTGCCCGTGGCCGCGGAGAGGCCCCGCGCCTTCCTGCGCGAGGTGCAGGCCGAGCACTCCGACGAGCCGGAGTCACGTCCGGAGGTGGCGCCTCCGCCGCCGCCCGAGGGGGGCCCCCCGGACGAGCCGCAGCCGCCGCGCCGTGGCCACCTGCGGCTGGTGAAATAGGACGGGCGTAAGGCGGAGCGTCAGCGCTTGAGCTCCGCCTGCACGTCCGACTTCTTGCCGCCCATGAACGACCCCGTCCAGACGCGGTAGCCCTTGAGCTTGAGCTGCACGGGGACGGAGCGCGCGGGGTAGGCGTTGTCCATCACCAGCGGCGTCACGCCCACCTCCACGCCGTCCACCAGGACGGTGGCACCGGAGGGCTCGCTGCGGATGGACAGGACCGCCGAAGGCAGTCCGAGCGCGCGCATCACCTGCGTCTCGTACTGGGGCCACACGAACAGCGCGCCCGCCGCGAGCACCGCCGCGATGCCGAGCAGCGCCACCGCCGGTCCCCAGCGCCTGCGAGGGCGGGAAGGCGCCGCAGGCTCGAACTCCGAAGGCGAGCTCTCCACCCGGGGCGCGCGCTCCTCCAGTTCCAGGTCACCCTGGGCCGCCTGACGGATGCTGGGCCGGTTCATCCGCGCCGCATCGTCCACGTCCGAGATGGACTGGGTGGCCAGCGCGGGCGCATCCACCGGGGCAGGGGTGGGCGCCTGCGTCCGGCGCCGGGGTCCGCGCGTGCAGGCCTCACAGGGCGAGTCAGGGGACTCCAGCGCCGAGCCGCACAGGGCGCAGGTGTGGACCACGGCGCCGGACGCGGACAGCGAGACGCCTCCAGCCGGTGGGCTCCACGGCTCCTCTTCCTCCGCCGCCACGGGAACGGACGCCGGAGGCGCCTTCCACGCTGGCGAAGCCGCGGCGCCACCGCCATAGGCCATCGTGCCCGGTCGGGCGCCAGACGCGGACGGGATGCGCCCGGTGTCCATGCCCTCGTGCGGCGCGACGGACATCACGAACGACGCCGACGTCGAAGCCGGGGCCTCCGCGAGCGCGGTCCGGGCCACCTCTCCCACGGACATGGGCAGCCGGACGCCACGAAGGAAGGTCGCCAGCGCATGCGACGACGCGGGCTCCCCCGTCTGAGCGAGCCACCGCGCCAATGCCTCCGACACGTCCTCCGGCTCCGGGAAGCGGGCCGCCGGGTCGCGCGACAGCATGCGCAGCACCAGCGTGGCCAGTGACGCCGGCACGTCCGGCAGTGACGCGGGCGCGCGGTTGAGGATGGAGTACGCCACCGCCATCGGCTCCGCCGCCGCCGACCCGAACGGGTGCTGCCCCGCGAGCAGCTCCGCGAGGATGGTGCCCAGCGAGAACTGATCACTCAGCGCCGTGGCCGGCTCGCCCCGGAGCACCTCCGGCGCCGCGTAGGGCACCTTGCCCTTGAAGGCCCCGGGCTCCGTGCGCGACAGGCCCGCCAGCCGCGCGATGCCGAAGTCCGTGACCTTCACCTCGCCCTCGCGAGACACCAGCAGGTTGGACGGGGACACGTCCCGGTGCGCCGTCACCACCGGCTGGCCGTCGTGCTGGCGGCGGTACGCGTGCTGCAATCCCGCCTGGGCCTGGCTCGCGATGAACACCGCCAGGTGCGGAGGAACCCGCAGCCCCTGGCGCGTCACCGCGCGGATGAGCGCGCCCAGGTCCCAGCCGTCCACCAGCTCCATCACCAGGAAGAGCCCTTCCGCGCTCTCCCCCACGTCGTGCACGGTGACGATGTTCTGGTGCTGCAGCAGCATGGCCAGCCGCGCCTCGGAGACGAACATCCGGGAGATGTCCGGCTCGCGCGCCAGGTGCGGCAGCACGCGCTTGATGGCCACGGTGCGCTCGAAGCCCTCCGCACCCTTCGCCACTCCCAGGAACAGCTCCGCCATGCCTCCCGTGGCCAGCGGTTGCAGCAGCCGATAGCGCGACGTCACGGGGACCTCCGGAAAGACGCGGTGGGGTGCTTCACCCCTGCGACTGGGTGATTTCGCGCAGGTGCTTCCACGGATAGATGCCCGTGGTGTGCTGGTCGCTGAAGACGAACGCGAGCGCGTAGTTGCCCACCGGCTGCATCTGCAGCACGCGCAGGTTCGCGGGCACCTGCGAGGGGTCCAGCGTGCGCTTCGCCGTCCACTCGTCCACGCACGCGGCGCACGGGCACTGCTGGCGCAGCACCTGCGCGGTGGCGGTCGTCGTCACGCCGTCATCCCACGTCAGCGTCAGTGACTCGCCATCCGCGGACAGCTTCGCATCCGTCGCGCTGACGGGCTTGGGCGCGGGCTTGATGCGATCCCAGAAATTGCTCACCGGTCCACCTTCCAAAGCTTGGGCAGCAGCCCCTCCCTACCATCCTTCCGGCGGGGAGGGGGACCTGCCGCGAAAGCGAAAGGGCCCGGGGAGCGGGGCTTCAGGAAGCCAGCTTGACGGGCTGCCGGTGGCCTTCCAGCCGCACGCCCCGCTGGGCCAGCACCGCGCGCAGCGCCAGCACCACCTTGGGGTCCAGCTGCGCGCCGCTCAGGTTGTCCAGGATCTCCATCGCCTTCTCCAGCGGCATGGCCTTCTGGTAGGGGCGCGTGGAGGTGCACGCATCGAAGGTGTCCGCGCACGCCACGATGCGCGCGAGCAGCGGAATGTCCTCGCCCTTGAGCTTGTCCGGGTAGCCCGTGCCGTCCCAGCGCTCGTGGTGGTGGCGCACGCACGCGCGCACCGAACCCAGGAACGTCACCGGCCCGATGATGGCGTCGCCGATGGCGGGGTGCTCGCGCATCAGGGCCATCTCCTGGTCGGTGAGCCGGGACTGCTTGCAGAGGATGTTCTCCGGGATGCCAATCTTCCCGATGTCGTGGAGGATGCCGCCGTACTGCAGCTGCCGCAGCTCGCGCTCCGTGAGCTTCAGCTCCTTGCCAATCTCCACCGCCACGTCGCCCACCCGCTGGCTGTGGCCGCGCGTGTACGCGTCCTTGGAGTCGATGGAGTTGGCCAGCGCGACGATGGTCTCCAGGTAGCCCTTCTCCAGGCTCTCGTAGAGGCCGCGCGTCTCCATGTCGTAGGCCATGAGCTGCTTGCTCATGTAGTTGAACGTCTGGGCCAGCTCCCCCAGCTCGTTCTTCTGCTTCAGGTGCACCTCCACGCCGAACTTGCCGCGCGCCAGCTCCAGCGACGTCGCGATGAAGGTCTTCAGCGGCTGCGTGAGGTTGCGGGAGAAGATGGCCGCCAGCACCAGCGCCACCAGGATGGCGCCGCCCAGGCCCAGGAGGATGCGCCGCTCCATGGTCTCCACCTGGCGGTAGGCGTGCTCCACCGGCTGCTCGGACACGATGGCCCAGCCCGCCTCCGGCAGCACCGAGTACGCGGACACCACCGCGTCGCGCCCCTCGCCGAAGTTGCCCACGTGGAACAGCTCCGTGTCGGGCGTGCCCTCGCGCTGCTTGAGCAGGTGCGCCAGGGGCAGCCGCTTCGACACGTCGTCACCCACCGCGCCCAGGTCGCCGCCGCCGGTAATCAAGCGGCCGTGCCGGTCCGCCAGGTACGCGAACCCCGTGCTGCCCACGCGCTCCTGCGCCAGCATCTGCCGTAGGCCCGCGAGCGTGATGTCCGCGGCCATGTAGCCCTGCACCGGGTCGCCCACGGGGAAGGCCAGCGTCACCACCGGCCCGCCGCCACCTCCGCCATGGGACGCCACCACGTCCGAGTAGCGCACCCCGGTGAGCCCTTCATCCAGCAGGGCCCGCGCGCGCTCCTCGTGCTCCGCCACCCCGCTGGGCGCCATGTCGTGCACCGCGAAGGCCTGCAGGCCGGGCAGCCGCTGCCGGTCCGCGCCGAACACGGTGAGCGCCAGCAGCTCCGGGCGCTGGTTGAGCACCGCCGCGATGTGCAGCCGCTGCGTGTCGCGCGGCAGGGTGAAGAAGCCGCCCGGCACGCTGGACAGCCCCACCACGCGCTCCGTGGGGTCCTCCAGGAAGCTCTCCGCCTTGAGCCGCAGCTGCTTCACGCGCTCCTGCGCCAGCTCCTGCGCGTCGCGGATGAGCAGCTCGCGCGTATGGGACACCGACAACCAGCCCACCATCAGCGTGGGGATGATGCTGACCACCAGCATCAGGAGGAGGATGGCTTTGAAAAGTCGCACGGCGGTGGCTCCTCGCTCGGGTCAGGCGGCTACTTCTGCCACCCGTCCTTCACCTTGACGTTGAGTTCGAGCGATTCCGCGGCCAGCTCGAAGCGCCGTATCTGGGAGGGCAGGGACCGTCCCTGCTCCGGACTCACCGCCGTCACCGTCCAGCGATAACGGCCCGCGGGCAGCGGCGGCAACGTCCATTGCCGCGCGGCCTGCACCGTGCGCACCGGCGCCGGTGCCGCTCCCTCTTCCACGCCCTCCGCGACGACCTCCACCTCGTAGCGCGTGGCGCCCGTGACGGAGGTCCACGCCAGCGTCACCGGCCCCAGCAGCCCGTTGGGCGTGGCCTTCAGCGTGAAGCGGGCCTTGTCCGCGGGCTGCGCCAGCTGCGGCGCGCCGGGCGGCTCCGGGAGCACGGTGCCCTGCTGCACGCGCACGGACTCGCCCCTCGCCAGCACGCGGGTGGCGTGCTGCGCCTCCACGGTGACGGGAGGGCCCTGCCGGTGGGTGACGGTGGTGGTGCCGCCGTCGTGGTCCACCTCCACCGTGAAGTTGGACGGCTGGGGCGGGTTGAGCAGCGCCCACGCCTCGTCCGCCTTGTGCAGCGCGTCCGCGTACCGCGCGGCCTGGAAGTGCGCCTCCGCGTCCTTCATCCGGGACTCGGCCTCACGGCGGCGCGCATCGTTCGGCGCGGCCTTCACCGCCGCGCGCGACATCTCCAGCGCCTTGAGCGCCGTCTGCGGCTCCGTACCGGGTGCCTTGCGCGGGGCCGCCGGTGCGCCGCCTCCGGGAAGGGCCGTGCCGTCCGGAGGCTCGCGCCCCACGGCGGTCGGTGCGGTTGACGGCACCACGGACAGCCCCATCCACGCGCTGAGCCAGAGGGCGGCCTTCATTGGAATTCAATCTTCCTGCCCGCACGAACCGTGGCGGATGGGGTGGTGACGGACAGCGACTGGGTGGCCGGCTTCTCCAGGGTGGCATCCACCCGTCCCCGCAGGACGGTGACGTCCGTTCGCAACTTGCTCTCCGCGATGCCCACCAGGGAATCGCCCCCCAGGTGCAGCGTGCTGCCATTGGCGAACACCACCTGGGCGCTGGCCCCGGCCTCGGTGCGGACCTTGTCGTTCTCGTAGAGGGGCAGCTCGTTCCGCGCGGGGCTCCATTCATCCGCCACCGCGCGTTTGATCTGCACGTCCCCCGTCAGCTCCCGCAGGTGCGCGCGGGGAACAGGGGGCGGCAGGGGCGCCTCGGTGGGCCCACGAGGCTTCTCATCGGCGGTACAGCCGGGAGGAAGGGCCATGAGTGCGACCGCGAAAAGAAGGGGAGGCCAGCGTCGTCCGTTCACCAGAGGGGTCTTCCTGAAAACCACTCTACCCGCAAACGTCGCGCCGAAGGGGCCTCCCGCCCCCTCTCGTTCACTCTCGCCCGCCTAGTCCAGCCGCCTGTGCGCCAGGCACGGCAAATTCCGCCGGATGCGTGCCTGGAGCTCCGGGTCCACCGGCGCAATCGCCAGGCCCTCGCCCTCGGAGGCCCGCGCCGTCACCAGGCCCCACGGGTCCACCACCATCGCGTGGCCGTACGTCAGCCGCTGCGCGGAGTGCCGCCCGCCCTGGGCCGGTGCCAGCACGTACGCCTGGTTTTCAATGGCCCGGGCGCGCAGCAGCACCTCCCAGTGGTCCTTGCCCGTCATCATCGTGAAGGCCGCCGGCACCGCGAGCAGCGTCGCCCCGTCCTTCGACAGCCGCCGGTACAGCTCCGGGAAGCGCAGGTCGTAGCAGACGCTCATCCCCAGCCGGCCCACCACCGTGTCCGCCGCCACCACCTCCGTCCCCGGCGCCACCGCCGCGGACTCCTGGTAGGTGGCACCGTCTCCCACATCCACGTCGAACAGGTGCATCTTCCGGTAGACGGCCAGCCGGGCGCCGTCCGGGCCGAACAGGACGCTGGTGTTGTAGAGCCGGCCGCCGGGCGCTCCCTCCTCCAGGATGGAGCCGGCCAGGAGCGTCGTCTTCGTCCCCCGGGCCAGCTCCGCCATCCGGCTCAGGGTGGGGCCGTCCAGGGCTTCCGCGGCGGAGGGGCGCTCGGGCTCCGGGCCCATCCAGGAGAAGTTCTCCGGCAGGCCCACCAGGTGGGCACCCAGGGAGGCGGCCTGGCGCACGAGGCGCGTGGCCACATCCAGGTTGTGGGCCTTGTCCGCGGTGGACACCATCTGTGCGGCGGCGATGAGGTGCATGGCGGCGTTATAACGCCACCGGCGTCACTCGGAACCCCTGGGAATCCTTCAATCCCGGGGGGCGTTTGAGCCGGCGCCTCGGGGTGTGTCCTTCCTTTACACCCCGAGGGGGCGTGTGTTACGGGACGCCCCGACATTTTTCGACGCATCACATTCGAAAAGTGGGCCGCCGTGCCCGCTTTTCGCGTTTTTGGAGACCTGTTTCCTGGCCATGGAGTCGAAGAACATCAAACAGACGGTGGAGGAGAAGGCAGCGGCGCTGCTGGACCCCATCGTGGCGAACGAAGGCCTGGAGCTCCTGGACGTGGAGTACGTCCGCGAGCGCGAGGGCTGGGTGTTGCGGCTGTTCATCGACAAGCCCGGTGGCCGGGTGGGACTGGACGAGTGCTCCCAGGTGTCGCGCGCGGTGGACCCGGTGCTCGACGTGGAGGACTTCATCCCCCAGGAATACAACCTGGAGGTGTCCAGCCCGGGTGTGAACCGGCCCTTGAAGAAGCCGGCGCACTTCGAACGGGTGAAGGGGCAGAAGGTCAAGGTGAAGACCTTTGGCCCGCTGGGTGACCCGCCGCGGAAGAACTTCAGCGGCACGCTCATCGGAGTGGTGGCCGACGCCATCTCCGTGGACGTGGAAGGGGGCGGTGCCTTCATCATCCCCTTCAAGGACATCGCCAAGGCCCATCTGGAGTTCGAGTTCTAGACGTCGACATACAGGGGACCCTGTTCGCGCCAGGGCCGCCCGTGGACCCATTTTCGGAGAAGACACAGCCATGCCCACGCCCGCCAACCCGGCAGTCAACCTCAACCTCGTCCTGGATCAGGTCGCCAAGGACAAGGGCATCGAACGGGCCGTGCTCATTGCCACCCTCGAGGACGCGATGAACACCGCGGCCAAGAAGCACTTTGGCCAGGACCGCAACCTGGAGGCCAAGTACGACCCGGAGAAGGGCGTCGTGGAGCTCTTCCAGGCCATCACCGTGGTCGCGGAGATCACCGACCCCGTCCAGGCGGTGAACCAGATCACCATGGAAGAGGCCCACAAGAAGGGCATGGAAGTGGAGCCCGGCGACGAGCTCGTCTTCCAGATCTTCTACCGGGACGAGGACGCCGCGGAAGCCAAGGCCCAGGACGACCAGTACGGCGACATCCTCCGCCTGAAGACCTTCCGCCGCGGCTTCGGCCGCATCGCCGCGCAGACGGCCAAGCAGGTCATCCTGCAGCGCACCCGCGACGCCGAGCGCGAGAACGTCTTCAACGAGTACAAGGACCGCAAGAACGAGATCGTCACGGGCATCGCCCGCCGGTTCGAGCGCGGCAACATCGTGGTGGACCTGGGCCGCGCGGAGGCCGTGCTGCCGGTCCGCGAGCAGGTCCCGCGTGAGACCTACCGCCCGGGCGACCGCGTCCAGGCGTACGTGCTGGACGTGCTGCGTGAGTCCAAGGGCCCGCAGATCGTCCTGTCGCGCGCCTCCGTGAACCTGCTCACCAAGCTCTTCGAGATGGAGGTGCCGGAAATCGCCGAGGGCATCGTCGTCATCGAGGCGGCGGCGCGTGAGCCCGGTGGCCGCGCGAAGATCGCCGTGTCCAGCCGCGACTCGGACGTGGACCCGGTGGGCGCGTGCGTGGGCATGAAGGGCAGCCGCGTGCAGGCGGTGGTGCAGGAGCTGCGCGGAGAGAAGATCGACATCGTCCCCTACGACGAGGACCCGGCGCGCTTCGTGTGCTCGGCCCTGGCCCCCGCGGAGGTCAGCCGCGTCATCATCGACGAGGCCAACCACGCCATGGAGCTCATCGTCCCGGACGACCAGCTGTCGCTGGCCATCGGCCGGCGCGGGCAGAACGTGCGCCTGGCCGCCCAGCTGACCGGCTGGAAGCTGGACATCAACAGCGAGAGCCGCGTGCGGGAGATGCGCGAGTTCGCCAGCCGCTCGCTCGGTGCCCTGCCGGGCGTCAACGAGATGCTGGTGGAGACGCTCTACGCGCACGGCTTCCGTCAGGCGCGCGACGTCGCGGACGCCAATGCGGAGATGCTGGCGCAAATCCCCGGCATCGACCCCACCCGCATCGCCGCGATGCAGGAGGAAGCCAAGAAGCGCATGGTGGAGGACCAGCAGGAGCTGTCGCGCATGGACTACGAGCGCGAGCAGGCCCGCCTGGCCGAGGCCCGCCGCCACCCGGACGAGCTGTCCCAGCCGGAGCGCATGGCGCGCGTGCGCGGCGTTGGTGAGAAGACCATCGAGCAGCTCATCCTCGCCGGCTACCGCACGGTGGAGGACATCGCGAACGAGAAAGACCTCACCCGCCTGGGCGACGTGCCGGGCGTGGGCATCAAGAAGGCCCGCCAGCTGAAGAGCGCGGCGGAGAATTATCTGGTGGAGGAAGCCAAGCTGCGCGCGGAGCTGAACGCGGAGCGGGGTGCGATGGCAGCGGCAGGCGGGTCGGAGGGCGTGGAAGCGGCCAAGGCACCGTAACGACAGGGGGTTAGGTGGATGCGCCGCGAAACCAAACGGCCCGGGACACATCTCACGGAAATCACGGCGTCAGGTCCGGTCAGGACCTGCGTCGGGTGCGGTTCTCGCAAGGCACAGGCGGAACTCACCCGGTTCGTGGTAGGTCCCCAGGGCGGCGTGGTGGCGGACAGGCGGCGGAGGCTGCCAGGGCGGGGGGCGTACCTGTGCGGTGCCGGTTGTCTGACGGCAGCGCTCAAGCGTAAGGCGCTGGGCAGGGCCTTCCGGGGCAAGGCGGGGCAGGTCGACCCGTCAGCACTCGGACAGGCTTGGGAGTGAGGGCGGGTG
>NZ_RAVY01000181.1:0-19303 GCF_003611625.1 Corallococcus sp. CA054B | reverse complement strand
TCCCCACCCTGTGGGAAGCGCCGAGACGTCATGCCGACGGCCTGCCGCGCGCAACCCACCAGCGAGGGATCAGGACCATGTACACGACCAGCCACGTGAACCTTCCCCAGGACGCGCGCGAAGAGCTCATCGACATGCTCAACACGCTGCTCGCCAACGCCATCGACATGCACTGGCAGGTGAAGCAGGCCCACTGGAACATCCGGGGCACGCACTTCTACAGCCGTCACCTGCTCTTCGACGAAGTGGCCAAGCACGCGCGCAAGCACGCGGATTCGTACGCCGAGCGTGCGGGCGCGCTGGGCGGCTACGCCCAGGGCACCATCCGCCTGGCCACCAACAACAGCCAGCTGCCTGAATACGACCTTCAGGCCGTGGACGGTGAGGCCCACATCCGCGCGCTCGTGGAGCGCGTGGGCCGCTACGCCGCCAGCCTCCGCGACGGCATCGACAAGTCCGAGGAGGCGAACGACCCCGTCACCGCGGACATCCTCACCCAGACCCTGGGCGAGACCGAGGAGGACCTCTGGTTCCTGGAGAGCCACCTCAACGGTGACGTGCGCGCGGGCGTCACCATGCCCCCCAAGGGCGGCAACCGCCGGGGCCGTCAGGCCGAGGACATCAGCCAGGCCACCACCTGACGCTGACGCCACACGCCTTCCGCCTCCCGGGCAGGTTCTCCTGCGCGGGGACGGCGGGGAGCGTATAGAACGCGTCCCCGGATTCCAGGAGGACGCGTCCATGGCGGCAGGGCTTCCCGAAGACCGTCTCGACGGCAAGGTGTGCCTCATCACCGGGGCCACCGGTGGCATCGGACAGGAGACAGCGAAGGCGCTGGCGCGGCGGGGGGCCACGCTGGTGCTGTCCGGCAGGGATGAGGCCCGCACGGCGGCCACGGTCGCCGCGGTGCGCGAGGCCGCCCCTGGAGCGCAGGTGGAGCCGCTGCTCGCGGACCTGTCCTCGCTCCAGTCCGTGCGCGACCTGGCGAAGGCGTTCCGCGACCGCCACTCGCGGCTGGACGTGCTCATCAACAACGCGGGCCTCATCATCGACCGGCGGCAGGTGACGGTGGACGGCTACGAGGCCACGTTCGCCACCAACCACCTGTCCCACTTCCTCCTCACCCACCTGCTGCGCGACCTGCTGGTGGCGAGCGGACAGGCGCGCATCATCAACGTGTCCTCGGAAGGCCACCGGCTGGCGTACCCGGACTTCCTGGACGACCCGCAGACGGAGCGGCGCCGCTACGACGGCATCCGCGTCTACGGCAACGCCAAGCTCAGCAACATCCTCTTCTCACGCGGGCTGACGAAGCGGCTGGCCGGCACGCAGGTGACGGCGAACGCGCTGCACCCCGGCGTGGTGGCCACGGGCTTCGGGCACAACAGCCAGGGCATCTTCAAGCACCTCATCAAGCTGGCCGGGCCGTTCATGCTCTCCCCGGAGAAGGGCGCGAGGACGTCCATCTACCTGGCGTCGTCGCCGGAGGTGGCGGGCGTCAGCGGCGAATACTTCATCAAATGCCGCAAGGCGAAGCCGTCGTCCGCCGCCCGGGACGAAGCGCTCGCGGAGCGGCTCTGGCAGGTGAGCGAAGAGCTCACGGGAGTGAAGGCATGATCGACCTGTACACGTTCAAGACCCCCAACGGCCGCAAGGTGTCCATCGCCCTGGAGGAGCTGGGCCTCCCGTACAAGACGCACGCGGTGGACATCTCCAAGGGAGAACAGTTCAAGCCCGAGTTCCTGGCCATCAATCCCAACAACAAGATTCCGGCCATCGTGGACCACGACGCGCAGGGGGGCCCGCTGGCCCTCTTCGAGTCCGGCGCCATCCTGCTCTACCTGGCGGAGAAGACGGGCCGGCTGATGCCCGCGGATCCGCGCGGCAAGGCGGAAGTGACGCAGTGGCTGATGTTCCAGATGAGCGGCATCGGTCCCATCCTCGGCCAGCTCAACCACTTCGGGCGCTTCAACTCCACGAAGATTCCCTACGCCATCGACCGCTTCCAGACGGAGGCCAGGCGCATCCTGGGCGTGGTGGAGCAGCAGCTGTCGTCGCGGGACTACCTGGCCACCACGTACTCCATCGCGGACATCGCCACGTACCCGTGGCTGAAGGGCTCGCGGGACTTCTTCCCGGAGCTCTTCAACAACCTGCCCAACATCATCCAGTACCTGCACCGCGTGGGCAGCCGTCCCGCCGTCCAGCGGGGCATGCAGATCCCCTGACGTCTGTTGTTTCCATCCATGGCCTCGCTCGAACAGCTCGTCTTCGACAACACCTACGCCCGCCTGCCCCCCGGGTTCGCCGCCCGGGTGGCCCCCGCGCCCTTCCCGGACGCGCACGTGGTGAGCGTGAACCCGGCGGCCCTGCGGCTGTTGGGATTGGACGCGGAGGAGGCGACGCGCCCGGAGTTCGCGCGCGTGTTCGGCGGGGCCACGCCGCTGCCCGGCATGGAGCCCCTGGCCATGGTGTACGCGGGGCACCAGTTCGGCGTGTACGTGCCGCGCCTGGGAGACGGCCGCGCGCTGCTCCTCGGCGAGGTGCGCGCCCCGGACGGCGGCAGATGGGACCTGCACCTGAAGGGCGGAGGGCCCACGCCCTTCTCGCGCGGCGGTGACGGGCGCGCGGTGCTGCGCTCCACCGTGCGCGAGTACCTGGCCGGAGAGGCCCTGCACGCGCTGGGCATCCCCACCACGCGGGCCCTGTGCATCCTGGGCACCCGCACGCCGGTGTACCGCGAGGAGGTGGAGACCGGCGCCATGCTGGTGCGCCTGGCCCCGTCGCACGTGCGCTTCGGCACCTTCGAGTACTTCCACCACACCGAGCAGCCCGGCCACGTGGCCACGCTCGCGGACCACGTCATCGCCGCGCACTTCCCGCACCTCGCGGGCCAGGAGGGCCGCCACGCGCGCTTCTTCGCGGAGGTGGTGGAGCGCACCGCGGAGCTCGTGGCGCGCTGGCAGGCGGTGGGCTTCGCGCACGGCGTGATGAACACCGACAACATGTCCATCCTGGGGCTCACGCTGGACTACGGGCCCTATGGGTTCCTGGACGATTTCGACCCTGGCTTCGTCTGCAACCACTCCGACCACCAGGGCCGCTACGCGTTCGACCAGCAGCCGCGCGTGGCGCTGTGGAACCTGGCCTGCCTGGGAGAGGCGCTGCTCACGCTCATCACCGAGGACGAGGCGCGCGCCACGCTGACCCTCTTCCAGCCCGCGTTCGCGCGGCACTTCCTGACGCGCATGCGCGAGAAGCTGGGCCTGAAGGAGGCCCGCGACGAGGACCGCTCGCTGCTGGAGGACCTGTTCGCGCTGATGGCCGGCTCGCACGTGGACTACACGCGCTTCTTCCGCGCGCTGAACCGGTTCGACTCCAGCCCCGGCGCTCGCAACGACGCGCTTCGCGACCACTTCCTGCCGCCGGAGGGCTTCGACGGGTGGGCCGAGCGCTACCGGGCGAGGCTGAAGGCGGAAGGCAGCGTGGACGCCGAACGCCACGCGAGCCTGGACCGAGTGAACCCGAAGTACGTCCTGCGCAACTGGGTGGCGCAGCAGGCCATCGCCCGGGCGCAGGAAGGGGACTTCGCGGAGGTGGACCGCGTGCTCGCGCTGGTGTCCTCGCCCTTCGACGAACACCCCGGCCAGGAGGCCTACGCGGCCTCACCGCCCACATGGGGCCGGCACCTGGTGGTGAGCTGCAGTTCCTGACGCGCGGGCACAACCGCACGTCAGGCAGGCGGGCAGGCGCCCGTGGGCGGGAATCCCGTGCGCGCGGTGCCTAGCTTGGAAGGCATGATCGAACCTGCCGCTCCGCCCCGCATCGTGTTCCGCGCCCTGGGTCCTGGCCTCGTCGGCGCCGCCGCGCTCACGCTGGTGCACGAGAGCGCCCGGCGCGTCCTGAAGCATCCGCCGCGCATGGATGTCCTGGGCATGCGCTCCCTGGAGAAGGGCATCCGCTTCTTCGGCGGCGAGCCCGCGAAGGGGCGCCAGCTGCATCGCCAGACATTGGCGGGCGACCTGCTGTCCAACGGGCTGTTCTTCTCGCTCGTGGCCCTGGGGCGTCCCAAGCGTCCGTACCTGCGCGGCGCCGCGCTGGGCCTGCTCGCCGGCCTGGGCGCGGTGGTGCTGCCGCCGAAGCTGGGATTGGGCCGCAAGCCGTCGCAGGCCCGCCCGTCCACGTCGCTGCTCACGGTGGCCTGGTACACATTGGGAGGACTGGCCGCGGCCCGCGCCACGCGGAGGCTGGCGGCGCGCCGTCAGCCGGAGCTGCCCCTGGGCCGGCCCCTGCACTGAGGCTCCCGGGGGACGGCGGCTGGAATGCGTTGCACGCGGTGGACTACAAGTCCCCGCGATGCATCTCGTCTACCTCCTCATCCAGGAGATGAACGCCTTCGACCTGCCGCCGGTGTGCCTCATCACCGGTGAGCGGCAGGGCGTGGTCTTCAAGCCAGTGGCGTTCTCCTGGTATCCGCCCTGGATCAGCCGCTTCCTTCTCCTCGGCGTCCTCGCCCTGGCCCTGGTGCCCATCCTGCCCATCGCCTTGTTCGTCGCGTCCGTGAGGACGAAGCAGGCCTTGGGAACCCTGCCCTTCACGGAAGAGTCCTCACGGTCCTGTGCTTCGCGCTGCTCGTCTGGAGGACCCGGCACTGACGCCGCGCCAGGGTTGGCGAGTGAAACTCCTGGCACGGGGGCACTTGCCGGAGGTGGAGGAGCGACCCCAGCCTGAAGGTCCATGGCCACCGACTTCACCCGCCTGCCCCTGCGCGGCGTCCAGGATGCGTTGCACGTCGTCGTCGAGTCGCCCCGCGGTTCGACGGTGAAGCTGAAATATGACCCGAAGCTCCAGGCCTTCACGCTGTCCCGGCCGCTGACGCGCGGCTTCCGCTACCCGTTCGACTGGGGCTTCATCCCCAGCACGAAGGGCCCGGACGGAGACCCGCTGGACGCGCTGGTGTACTGGGACGTGCCCACCTGGCCAGGGGTGGTGCTGCCCTGCCGGGCGCTCGGCGTGCTCCAGGTGGACCAGAAGAAGAAGGACGCGAAGAACGGAGAGCGCGAGCGCAATGACCGCCTGCTGCTCGTCCCGGTGAACGCCACCCGCTCGGACGACCTCAATTCCTATCAGGACCTGTCCAAGCGCGAGCGAGAGGAACTGGAGCACTTCTTCCTCGCGGTGGTGCACTTCGCGGACAAGGACGCGCGTATCCTCGGCTGGGATGGCCCGGAAGCCGCCGAGCGCATGGTCCAGCACTACGCCCTCAAGGAGGACTGACCCGCCATGCCCCCTCCCACTCCCATCCGGGGTCTGGGCCCCGACACCGCCCTGGGCGACGCCGCCCGCCGCATCCTCGCCGGCCGGCTCGCGGACGTGCGCCACCCCGAATCCCAGCTGGACGGTGAGCTGGACGAGGACGGCGTGCACGACATGCGCGTGGCCACCCGCCGCCTGCGCGCCGCGCTCCAGGTGTTCCAGGCCACCGGCAAGCTCACCCGCCTGGAGGCGGACGTGAAGCGCCTCCAGGACGCGCTGGGGGACGTGAGAGATTTACACGTCCAGGACAAGTGGCTGGACACCGCCGCGAAGGGGAAGAAGGACGCGAGCAAGGCGCTGGCGGGCCTGCGGCAGTCCCACCTGTCCGGCCTGAAGGCCCGGGAGAAGAAGCTGCGCGCGGAGCTGGAGCGCTGGACGGACCGCACCGTGCCGCGCCTGCTGAAGAAGGTGGACACGCTGGAGGACCCCCGCCGCTTCGCCGGCAAGCGCGTGCGCAGCCACCTGCGCCAGCGCCTGCGCCGCGTGGAGAAGCGCCTGGTGCGCTACGCGGACGCGCCGGACGCCGCCTCCGCGCACGCCCTGCGCAAGGACTTGAAGAAGCTGCGCTACGAACTGGAGATCTTCCAGCCCGCCTTCCGCCGCACCGTGGGCGCACTGCTGGAGGTCCTGGTGCCGCTCCAGGACGGCCTGGGCGAGCTGCACGACGCGGACGTGCGCCTGGAGCTCTTCGAGCGCGCCGCCGCGGAGGCCCCGCCCGGCCAGCGCAAGGCCGCGCGAAAGCTGCTGCCCCAGGCCCGCGACGAGCGCGCGGAGCGGTCCGCCGAAATCGCCCGCGAGGTGCAGCGCTGGCACGCGGAGGCCATCCCCAAGCGGCTGCGCAAGGCATTGACCTGAATCCCCGGCCACTCCGGTCAGGACAGCCCTGGCTGATACGTTCCTCGTCGCGTCACTGAACGAGGGGGACGTCCTGAATCCGAAATCCATCCGGCTCCTGGCCCATGTGGCCGGGGGCCTCCTGTGTGTCATTTCATCCTCGCGGCCCGCGAGCGCCGCCGAGCCACCCCGCATCACCACCTTCACCCAGACGCCCCAGCAGTTGGAGGCGGGTGGCGTCTCACGGCTGGGCCTCCAGGCGGAGGACCCCCAGGGCAGCCCGCTCACGTTCTCCTGGAGCGTCACCGGGGGCAGCCTGAGCACCCCTCTGGGCAACGCGACCACGAGCCGCGCGAACTGGACGGCGCCCCTGTGCCTGGCCTCCGCAGGCACGCCGCCCGTGCGCGCCACGGTGACCAACGGCCTGGGCCTGTCCTCGACGGCGGCGTTCGACCTCCGCGTCCTGCAGGACCTGGGAAAGAACCGCCAGCCCGCGTTCACCGCGGAGGGCTTCGAGCAGTTCGACAGCGTGACGCTCGTGGACGGACGCATCACCGTGCCCGACCCGGCGCGCCCGCCCTCGGAGTCCATCGTGTTCCCGGAGGACCAGCAGCTGAGCGTGATGTTCGTGCAGAAGGACTCCATCGCCAGCCATGCCGTGGGCTACCTCTACGTCGACGACCTCCAGCGCAAGGGCTACGTGAACGCCGCCGGGGACCTGGTGGATGCCAATGGCAACGGCGTCGCGGACCTGCACGAGGACCTCTACAACCTGGCCCCCACCACGGGGCCCCAGGCGCGTCCGTACATCGGGGCGGCCCGGCGCTGCACCCGGTCTTTCACTTCCAGGGGCTTCCTCTTCAACCAGCCCGAGCTGGCGCTCGACGCGAACTGCGCGAACGCCTTTACCTCGGTGGCGGACCTGCCGGATGCCCGCCCTGGAAATCATTTCCCGGTGAGCACGGACGTCATCGGGCGTGACGCCCCCCCGACCCTCTCGACCTCCAACCCCGGCTTCTCCGACGGCGGGCTCTTCGCGCGCATCCCCAACCTGCTGGAGCCGGCCGCGCCCGCGAACGGAGACAAGGGGCTGGGACAGCTCGTGTTCCTTTTGACCGACGACGACTGGGAGCGGACCACCCACCGGAACCTGGGCGCCGTCCCGGACGCGGACACCTACGGCCCTGACGGCATCCCCGACTACGACGTCTCCGCCTATGACGCGCGGGGCCTGCGGCGGAGCACCAACCCGGATCCAGGCGTCACGCTGGCGGACCGGCGGGTGGACCTGGGGCTCATCCAGGGCGGCCGGGAGCTGGTCTTCTTCCTGGTCGTCAACATCGAGGCGGTCCACGACCCGGAGAACAGCCTGGTCCATCCGTGTCTGCGCAAGGCCCTCAACGGCCAGTGCACCTTGCACCTGAAGTCCCCTGTCTCCGTGTTCTTCTCCAAGTCGAAGTGGAACCTGGATCAGGACCCCGAGGGTCAGCGTCAGGTGACGGCCCGCGCCACCGGCTGTGCGTACAGCGAGGCGTGCCATCCCCCCGCGGGACAGCCCCATGGGTGCTACCTGCCGAGCCATGGAGTGAGACGGTGTGGCTGGCTCCCCGACGAGGCCCTGGAGCGCCTGCTGGAGCCTGACTACGGCAACAACCACTTCCCACTCGGGCTCGTCGAAGTCACCACCGAGCCAGGGGCCCCCATGCCGCACGTCCTGTCCCACCCCTCCCTCGTCACGCCGGGCCGGTGGATCCTCGCCTTCGAGGACCTCAACGGCGGCGGTGACCGGGACTACAACGACGTCGTCCTCCAGCTGGTGAGCCCGGTCTCCACGGGGGTCGTGCGCTCCCCGTCGCTGGCCGCCCGGCCCTCCAGCCCCGAGGAGACGGGCTGCACCGTGTCCCGGATGCGCCTGCGCAAGGACGACGGCTTCTTCCCGGGATGCGACACCGCGCCCATCCAGTACGCGGTGGCCACCGACTGCCGCGTGTGCTGGGGCGGAGCCTGTCTGCCCAATCCCACGCCCACCTGGCACCCGCTCACGCTGCGCTACGGCTACGACGAGGCCATCATCGACGTCTCCAGCACCCCGGGCACCCAGCCCTGCTGGAAGGCGGTCCTCGCTCCCGCGAACGGCTTCTGCACCAGCAGCATCACCCGCGTGGACGTGGGCTACGAGTACGCACCACTCAATCCCTGACGCACCCCGGTACACGCATCCCGTCAGTCGGTTCTGGTAAACCCTCGGGGCTGTCTTCATCCCGAGGGGGTCTGTCCTTGCACCTGAATCGATTCCCGCTCCTGGCCCTGGTGGCCGGGAGCGCCGTGTGTGTCATTGCCTCGCCGCGTCCGGCCCACGCGGAGTTCACGCCCAGGGCGGTCTACCTGCCGCCGCAGCTCACCAGCGCCACGCAGTCCACGGCCGCCGTCCACCCGGGCGACCTGTCCCAGCTCCAGCTCCAGGCCACGGACCCGCAGGGCAGTCCGCTCACCTTCTCCTGGAGCGCCACCACGGGCACGTCCGGCACGCCGGTATCGGACGCCAGCTCCAGCACCCTGGAGTGGACCGCGCCTCAGTGTCTGGCGAACGGCCCGCCCCAGGTGCTGGGCACCGTGACCAACGGGTACGGGCTGTCCACGCAGGCGCTGTTCGACTTCGACTTCACGCAGTCGCTGGACATCGACCACCAGCCGGACTTCACGGCGTCGGGCTTCGACGAGCTCACGAACGTGACGCTCACGCCCGGGGGCCCGATTAGCCTGCCCCCCTACCTGGGGCAGCTGTCCAGCGAGCGCATCATGTTCCTCAACGATCAACACCTGGCGCTCACCTTCGTCCACGAGTCCGCGGGCGCCAGCCATTCGCTCGGCTACGTGTACTACGACGACCTCGTCGCGCGCGGCTACGTGAACACCCAGGGCACGCCGGAGGACTCGTCGGATGACACGCTGGTGGATGCCAATGGCAACGGCATCGCGGACCTGCACGAGGACCTCTACAACCTGGCCCCCACCTCGGGCCCCCAGGCCCGCCCGTACATCGGCACGAACCGCCGCTGTCTGCCCGCCCGCAGCTTCATCTCGCAGGGCGTCAGCCTCAGCATGCCCGACCTGGCGCTCAACGCCACCTGCAGCGGCGCCTTCGTCCGGCAATCCCTTCCGGATGCCCGGCCCGGCACGCACCCGCTCCTGCCGGTGGACGTCGTCGGCGCCACCCCCACGGAAAGCACCGCGCCCAACGCCAACGCGTGGTCGGACCTGGGCCTCTATCCGCGCATCCCCAACCTGCTGGAGCCCGCCCACGCGCTGAACAACCAGCTGGGCCTGGGGCACCTGGTGTTCCTGCTGACGGACGACGACTCCGACCAGACGACCTTCAACCAGCTGGGCGTCGTCGCGGACATCGGCAACCTCGCGGAAGGCATCCCGGACTACGACGTCTCCCGCTACGACGCCCACGGCATCCTGCGCCCCGTCAATCCGGATCCGGGCATCACCCCCAACGACCGCACCGTGGACCTGGGCACCATTCCGGCGGGCAAGGAGCTCGTCTTCTTCCTGGTGACCCAGTACCAGGCGATCCACGACCTGGACCAGAAGACGGTCTACCCGTGCCTGCGCAAGGCGCCCACCGGCCAGTGCCTCCTGCACCTGAAGTCGCCCATCAACGTGTTCTTCTCCAAGTCGAAATGGAACCTGGACCAGGACCCCGTGGGCCAGATGCCCGTGGCGCAGCGCAACCTGGGCTGCGCCTATACCGAGCAGTGCAACGCGGACGCGCCCCAGTCCTCCCCCTATGCCTGCACCGTGGCCAATTCCTCGCAGCGGCTGTGCGGGTGGCTGGACTCGGAGACCCTCGACCGCCTGCGGATGCCGCCCTACGGCAACATCGTCCTGCCCAGGACCGCCGCCGGAGTCTTCGCGCAGGGCCAGGGCAACATGCCGCACCTCCTGCTGAACTCGGTCCTCACGACCACGGGCCAGTGGCTGATGGGCTTCGAGGACATGCCGGGCGGAGGCGACCGGGACTTCAACGACGTCGTCTTCCTGCTGCGCGCCGTGACCGAGGGCCGCGTGCGCTCGCGCGTGCTCAGCCCGGACGACGCGAGCTGCAAGATTGCCCAGGTGTCCTTCAACAAGTTCGACAACGTGTACGGGATCTGCACCGGCGCGGCCGCCTACATCACCTATGCGCTGGCCACGGACTGCAACGTGTGCAGCGCGGGCACGTGCGTCCCCAACCCCACGCCCACCTGGCACCCCCTGTCGCTGCCTCCGGGCTCGGGCAGGGCCACCGTGGACGTCTCCAGCACGCCGGGCCAGCAGCTCTGCTGGAAGGCCGAGCTGACGCAGGGGACGGACCCCTCCTGCCAGCCCACCCTCCACTTCGTGGACGTGGGCTACACCTCCGTGCCCGTCACGCCCTGACGGCTAGCGGTTGTGCGTCGTGGCGGTGTTGTTGTTCGCGTGCTGCGCCGCATCCGCGGCGGCGCGGATGATGGCACCGCCCGACGCCGCGGCGGCACCGGTCAGCGCCGCGTGCGTTCCCTCCGCCGGCTTCGGCTCACAGACGCAGCCGGCGGAGTTCATGATGATGACCACCGCGCTCATCCGCATGTCGATCTGCTCGCACAGCCGCCGGCACTCCGTGGCCCGCTCCATGGGCAGCGAGAACGATGTCGCCCGCGCCGTCGAACAGGCCGCGAGCGGAAACACCAGGGACAGCGCCAGGAGCAGGGGGAGACGGGGCGTCTTCATGGGTGAAGCCTGACACAGCCGGACAGAACAGACTTCCTTGTTATTTCTGATAGACCCTGGGAGCCATCTTCATCCCGAGGAGTCTGTCCTTGTCCCTGAATCCCTCCCGTCTCCTGGCCCTCGTGGCCGGGAGCGCGTTGTGTGTCATTCCCTCGCCACGTCCGGCCCATGCGGCCGACACCTGCGGCCCCGGGGACCTGTTCGAGGACGTGCAGTCCGCGTTCACCGCCGCGGGGTTCGACGAGCTCCAGCAGGTGACGCTCACCCCGCAGAAGACGCTGCGGTCGGCGAACCCGTTCTGGACGCCCACGTCGGTGGACTCCATCGTGTTCCCGTCGGACCAGAACGTCACCATCAGCTTCGTGTACGAAAGCGCCGGCGCGAGCCACGCGCTGGGCTACCTGTACATGAGCGACCTGTGGGCACGCGGCTACGTCAACGCGCAGGGCGACCTGGTGGACGCCAATGGCAACGGCGTCGCGGACCTGCACGAGGACCTCTACAACCTGGCCCCGCCCTCCGGAGCCCAGGCCCGCCCGTACATCGGCGTGAGCCCCCGCTGTTCCCGGACCTTCACGTCCGGTGGCTTCACCTACCGCCAGCCGGACCTGGCGCTCAATTCGAGCTGCGCTTCGGCCTTCATCACCCACTCGGACCTGACGGATGCCCGTCCCGGCCGCACCTCCTCCTCCTACAACATCACTGTCGACGTCGTCGGGAGCAGCCCGCCGGGAGCGGCCGGCACCGGCTATTCGGACAACGGGCTCTTCACGCGCATCCCCAACCTGCTGGAGCCCGCGCACGCGTCCAACAACCACATGGGCATCGGCCACCTGGCCTTCCTGCTGACGGACGACGACTCCGACACGGTCACCTTCCAGGGGCTGGGCACCGTCACAGACGCGACGAACCTGAACGACGGCGTCCCCGACTACGACGTCTCCGCCTATGACAGCCACGGCCGTCCGCGGGCCTCCAACCCGGATCCCGGCATCACGACCTATGACCGCACGGTGGACCTGGGCGTCATCCCGGGCGGACAGGAGGTGGTCTTCTTCCTCGTCTCCGCCTTCGACTCGAGCCACAACACGGACAACGGCACCGTCTACCCCTGCCTGCGCAGGGATGCTGACCTCAAGTGCACGCTGCACCTGAGGACGCCCCTCAACGTGTTCTTCTCCAAGGCGAAGTGGAACCTGGATCAGGACTTCATGGGCCTGCCCTCCGCCATGTCCCGGAACATGGGTTGTGATTACGACGAGGCCTGCAACCACGCCAACCCGAACTCGTCCCCGCGCGCCTGCACCCTGGCCGGCACCTCCCAGAAGCTGTGCGGGTGGTTGGATTCCTCGACCCGGACCCGCATGGGAACGCTGCCCTACGGCAACACGACCCTGCCCATGGCCGCCACCACCGCCGCCTTGCCGGGCAACCTCGTCATGCCCCACGCGATGCTGGGCAACGTGGGCCCCGCGTCCGACCGGTGGCTCCTGGCCTTCGAGGACCTCCCGGGTGGAGGCGACCGGGACTTCAACGACGTCGTCTTCATGCTGCGCAACTGGGCACCCACGCCCGGCCGCGTGCGCTCCACCGTGCTGAGCCCCGCGGCCCCCAGCTGCGCCATCCAACAGGTGTACATCCACAAGGACGACGCCCAGGACCCCAGCTGCGCCTCTCCGGTCGCCATCAACTACTCGGTGGCCACCGACTGCCGCGTGTGCAGCGCGGGCACGTGCGTCACCAACCCCTCGCCCACCTGGCATCCGGTGACGTTCGACTGGAACCGGGACGCCGTGCTCGACGTGTCCGGCACTCGCGGCCATCAGCTCTGCTGGAAGGCGGACCTGACCGCCGGGAGCGCTCCGTGCCAGGCCAACATCAACAACGTGGACATCGGCTACGAGTCCGGGCCTGCCGTGCCCTGACGCCGCCACCTTCCGGACATCCGCCGCCCTGGTCCCCTGGTGTGGGGGCCGGGGCGTGCCCACATCCCTGCTGGATGTGATCCGCCCTGTGCCCGGGTCGGAGGGCAGGCAACCCTCCCTTCGGGGCACCCGGAAGAAGTGTCGGAACCCCGCGCTGTAAAAAGTGCCGGGTTCCGCCCTAAGCATTGAAGCTGTTTCGCGCAACATCCTGGAATCATTGAGGTTGCCTGTCGGCTGGCATTGGCCCGTGCGTTGCTAAAGGTCTCCCCGTCGCAGCAAACGGCGGTCACACAACCCGCCCTCTTCCCCGAGAGAGACCCCCATGCAGGCTTCCAACTCCTTCTCTTCCGCCGACTCGCTCTCCACGTACCTCTCGGAGATCAACCAGTACCCGCTGCTGAACCCGCAGGACGAGCAGTCGCTGTCGCGCGCCTTCCGCGCGGGCGACCTGTCCGCGGGCCACCGCCTGGTGACGAGCAACCTGCGCTTCGTGGTGAAGGTGGCGTACGAGTACCGCTCCTACGGCCTGAAGATGTCCGACCTCATCCAGGAGGCGAACATCGGCCTGATGAAGGCGGTGCAGAAGTTCGACCCGGAGAAGGGCATCCGCCTCATCTCCTACGCGGTGTGGTGGATCCGCGCGTACATCCAGAACTACGTGCTCCGCAACTGGAGCCTGGTGAAGCTGGGCACCACGCAGGCGCAGCGCCGGCTGTTCTTCAGCCTGGCCCGCACGCGCCGCGAGCTGGAGAAGCTGGGCGCCGGCGAGGGCCACATCGTCAACGCGGACGAGATCGCCAAGAAGCTGAACGTGAAGCCCGCGGAAGTGCGTGAGATGGAGCAGCGCATGGGCGGCCGGGACCTGTCCCTGGACGCGCCGGTGGGCGAGGACGGCGACGCCACGCACCTGGACTTCGTGGAGTCCGACTCCGCCTCGCACGCGGACGAGGTCGCGGACCGGCAGCAGGCGGGCCTCACCCGCAACCTGGTGCAGCGCGCGCTGATGCGCCTGGATCCGCGCGAGCGCTTCATCATCGAGCAGCGCGTGATGAGCGACTCGGAGATGACCCTGAGCGAGCTGGGCGAGCACTTCGGCTTCTCCCGCGAGCGCGCCCGCCAGCTGGAGATCCGCGCCAAGGACAAGCTGAAGGCGGAGCTGGCGAACCTGATGGCCGAGGCCGGTCTGGACCAGGCCGAGCTGGCCGCGTAAGCGCGCGGAAGTTTCCTCAAGTCTGCGACACGGCACGGCCCCGGACCCTCGCGTTGGGAAGCGCGAAGGCACGGGGCCGTGGCATGTCTGGAGTCGGCGGTTACCGGGGCACACCGGGCGAGGACTCGCCGCTCTCCACGGGGGCGGGCGCGGCCGGCTGCGCGCGGGACGTGGCGTCGATGCGCAGGGCCTCCAGCTCGCCGCTGCGCGAGCCCACGGTGTAGGAGGCGCGGATCTGCGCGCCCTCCTGGATGTCCGCGGCGCTCGCGAACCGGCCATCCACCTTCACCTGCGTGGTGGGGCCCACCTTCAGGCGCAGCTGCGGCTCTCCGCGCTGGCTCACCAGCACCTCCTGGGCGCTCGCGCTGAGCACGTCGCCGGAGATCTGCTGTCCCGCGGGGGGTATCTCCAGGGTGTCGAGGGCCTGCGAGTTCTGGGCGATGGCGTCCTGCTGCGTGGCGGCGTTCTGGTTCGCGGCCTGGTGCTGCTGGGCGCTCTGGTCCGCGATGCGCTGGTTCGCGGAGGCGGTCTCATTGGAGGCCTGCTGCTGCTGGGTGGCGAAGTTCTGCTGCGCCTGGCGCTGGGCGGCCAGGGCGCTGGCCTGGGCCTGCTGGGCCACGGACTGGGCCTGCTGGGTGCGCGCCTGCGCCTGCTGCTGGCTGGACTGGGCCTCCTGGGCCTCCTTCTGGGCCTTGGCCTGGGCCTCCTGGAGTTCCTGCTGCTTGCGCTGCACGTCCTCCTGGGCGCGGGCGGCCTCGCGCTGCTGGCTGGAGGCCTCCTTCTGCGCGTCACGTGCGTCGTCGAAGGCCTTCTCCGACTGGAGCTGGGCCTGCTCCACCTGCTGTCCCGGGGTGTTGTTCTCCGCGGTGTCCTGGCGGGAACGGTCCTGGTCCTGGCAGGCGGTGGTGCTCACTACCAGTGCGATGGCTCCGGCTCCCAGCCATGCTGCGCGCGATTTCATGGGGTTCTCCTGTCAAAGGGATGACAGGGCAAAGATGGCGGTGGCCCGTGGAGCGCCAAGCCATCCCACGCCGAGCGCATGCCCGGCCGCACGCCCTGCGGCGGGGGCTCACTTTGGGGCTACCGCGTCCGGAAGAATGGCGATAAGGGGCGCCCCCCCATGCGCGCCTGCGGACTCGACTTCGGAACCAGCAACACCGCCCTGGCCCTGCCGGACGGCACCGTGTTGCCGCTGCAGCCCCACACCCCGGAGCCCCGGCTGTTCCGCTCCGTGCTCTTCTTCGCGGAGGAGGAGCGGGAGGTCTTCACGGGCGCGGACGCCATCCAGCGCTACCTGGAGGACAACAACGGCCGGTTCATCCAGTCCGTGAAGTCCTTCCTGCACAGCTCGTCCTTCCGGGCGACGCAGGTGAAGGGGCGCACGTACACCATCGAGGACCTGGTGGCCATCCTGCTGCGCCGCGTGCGCGAGTCCGCCGGGGCGCACCTGGGCGAGGCCCCGGACGCGGTGGTGCTGGGCCGGCCCGCGGTCTTCACGCCGGACCCGGAGGCGGACGCGCTGGCGGAAAAAAGGCTGCGCAAGGCGGCGGAGATCGCGGGCTTCACGCACGTGCAGTTCCTCATCGAGCCCATCGCGGCGGCGCTCGCGTACGAGGCGCGGCTGGAGAAGGACGAGCTGGTGCTGGTGGCGGACTTCGGCGCCGGCACGACGGACCTGACGCTGATGCGGCTGGGGCCGTCGCGGCGGGGGAACCTGGACCGCAAGCCGGACGTGGTGGGCTCCACGGGTGTGCGCATCGGTGGTGACCGCTTCGACGCGGAGATCATGCGGCACAAGCTGCTGCCGAAGTTCGGAGCGGGGTCCACGTACAAGGTGAAGGGCTTCAGCCACAAGCGGCTGCCCATTCCGCAGCACGTGCTGGCGAAGCTGCTCAACTGGCACGAGATGTCCTTCATCCGGGAGAAGTCCACGCAGGAGCTGCTGGAGGTGATGCTCGACACGAGCGACCGCCCGGCGGAGATCCAGGCGCTCTACGACCTGGTGATGGACAACCTGGGCTACCGGCTGTTCCGGGCGATTGAAGCGACGAAGGTGAAGCTGTCGAGCGAGGACGTGGCGACCATCGACTTCGAGGACGCGCGCATCCACCTGCACGAGCCGATGACGCGTGCGGAGTTCGAGGCGGCGAGCCGGACGTTGTTGGATGAACTGTCGCAGTGCACGGAAGGGCTGTTGGCGAAGCACCCGGAGGCCAGGGAGATTGACGCGGTCTTCCTGACGGGCGGTTCGTCCCAGATTCCGGCGGTGCGGGAGCTGTACGTGAAGCGCTTCGGGGAGGAGCGCGTGCGCACGGCGGACGCGTTCACCTCCGTGGCGGAGGGCCTGGGCCGCGCGTCCTCGTGGCTGACGGGGTGAAGCATGGCGGCACAGGCAGCACGGCGACGGTGGCTTCCAGTCGCGGCCGTGCTGTCCCTGTGCGTGGCGTGTGTCGGTCCCACGGACCGCACCTTCGTCACGGGGCGCATTCTGCCCCGGCAGATCCGCTTCGTGACCATCGTCGAAGCGGCTTCGGGTAGGGCCGGTGGCTGGCGGGCCGCCTGCATCCACATCTCCCGAGACAACACCGGCGAGTCCATCCTGTGCAAGTTTGGAGTCGACACGCCGTTGAGGACCCGCGAAGGACCCATTTCCACGGCGCTCGCTCAACGCATCGCTGCGGATCGCATCAATGAAGCGACGCAGAGGGTCTTTGGCGCCGCCACGCTGGAGTCACCGCTTGGAATGCTGTGTGAGTCGCTCAAAGTGACGCTGCGAACAAGCTTCGAGGCATCGCTTGCTGGAGCCCGCTTCAGGACCCGATGCGATGCCAAGACCACACCTGTGGAATTCGGTGATTTCATCCTCTGACGCCGGAGTTTTCGCGCCATGCTCCCAAGCACGGATGACCTGCTAGCCATCGCGCGGCATTACTGGGCTGCCTCGATGGCGGAGGCGCTCGAGGAAGGCAACCCTGAGTTCCAGCGACGCACCAAACGCTGGAATGAAGCGCTTCGACAAGTTGAGCAGTGGGACGGATTCCGCCAGCACCTCAAAGTCCTGCTCCCAGGCTGTTCCATGGGAGACGGCACCACGACGTCCCAGGCGTCCTTCCGCTGCATCGTCTATCCCGCGATGGGCGTTCCCATGCCGCCCATTCCCTGGGCCGTCGTGGGTTGCATGAGCATCCTGGCCCCGGTCTTCACCGTGTACGGCATCACGTTCGAATACGAGGGGCGCAAGCGCCGTGCGGCACAGCTGCACCTGACGCCCCCGCCCGGCCCCATGGAAGAAACGGCGCGCATCGTCGCCCGGGAGCTGGAGTCCCGCTTCCACGTCAACGAGCTGCCCCGCGAAGTGGCCGCGACCCCCGTTCCAGTCGTCGTCGAGTGGACCGAGCCCCCCAAGACCACGCTGTTCGACGCGCTCTTCGACAGCGACCCGACGAACATCCCGTGAGAGGGCAGGGCCCGCTACGGGGCACCACCGTCCAATCCAATCCCATCCAGGACTCCTGCATCCATGTCCTGAGGCGCAGGTGGGGTCTCCGGCTCCGCCCCCACGCTGCGCCGCAGGATGCGGCCGTCGAGGCTGACCGCGTAACGCGCTCCCGTGTCCACACCGATGAAGGTGTTGCCACAGGCATCCGGAGCCTCGTGGATCAGGATGAAGAAGACGGTGCCCTGCCGGATGACCCGGTAGCGATACGCCTCCGGCCTTCCCCAGCAGGGCGTGTCCTTGGACTGCTTCGGGAAGAAGTCCTCCGTGGCGACCTGGACAGCCCTGAGCAGGTTGCCGTCCAGCACATACGCCTGCTCAGTGCCCCCGACCTGCACCGCTGACTGCGCGTAGAACGGCGGAAACGCGATGCTCCGGTCTCCCTCCCAGTCAGCGGGCCGGGCTCCCTGTCCTCGCAGACAACCCGCCAGGAGCAGCACCCCGCCCACCAGGCCCGGCCCTCCGCAACGCATCGCGCTCGTCAGTCGTGGCATCCGCGGTGCTCCTGCCTAGCGTGTCGGGACGAACCGGAACTCCGTCTCACTGTCCCAGGTGACAGTACCTGCTCGCGTTCTGCGCCAACGGCCTTCGCCATCAGGCGTCCAGCGAACCACTTCCGCGCTCCCGTAGGTGTACTCGTAGAACCCGTCGCATCCCGTGGGGCTCCCAGAAGAACCGTCGGAGAAGAAGGCGACGATTCCAATGGGAAGCCGCCCTGCCTTCGTCTCGACGTATCCCCCGTGGATTCGCGCCATCTTCGCCAGCGCGGCGAGGTCCCGCTCCGAGAGGTTGGTGGGCGTCGCGGGATGGTTGTGAAGGAAGTAGAGGTACTTGAGGCTGTCGGGTGGATAGCGCGGGTCCTGGACGAACGCGGGGGCCCTGCATCCCTGCTCGAACTGGTTCCGGGCGGCATCTGAGCTCTCCACCAGTGTGCTCAGCGCATACCGGTCATCCGGGACGTAATACAGCCAGGCGCAGTACTCCTTCGACATGCGCCAACGCACGTCGAAGTTCGCAGCGCCCGCATTCCCCGCCGTGGCGTTGCGTTGGGAGAGGATGAGGGGACAGGCCGCGAGGAGGGCGTCCCACGCGGTGCTGAACAGCGGCGTCCCCGGCATCGGGCCATCCAGCCGGGCAGGCATGTGTGTGGAGTCGAAGCGCACGACCCCCGGGGGTGGCGGAGAAGCACACCCGCCCAGACACAGGGCGCCCCACAATGCCCCCATGAAGGCCCGGGCTCTCAGGGTCCCACGTCCACCGTGCGCGTCGTCCAGCCCGTGCCGCCGCGGCCGTCTCGGGCCACCACCCAGACCGTGATGCGCTCGGGCGTCTTGGCTGTCGTGTACGTCGTCGTCGGGTCGCCGGGCTTGCCGTCCACCGGCTCCAGCGAACGGAACGAGCCCACCTCACCCTCGCCCGTCGCGAACCAGCTGAAGAAGACCTGCTCCGTCCTCGTCCCGTCCGCCGTGGCGTAGGTCTCCTCGCTGCCCTCGCCCAGCACCGGCGTGAACGTCACCTCCGCGTCCAGCGGCAGCGGCCCGGACAGCGGCGCGCCGTTCCACAGCACGTCCTGCATCACCGGGTTCTGGTTCGGCGTCTCCGTCGAACGCAACGTGATGCGCCGCACGCCCCGCTCCACGCCCTCCGGCGTCCCGCTGCCGTCCGTGGCCTCGTACCCCACGAACAGCGGCAGCCCCGTCTGCAACACCTGCTGCACCACCGGGTCGTTGAAGTCGAACGTGCCCCCCTGCCCTCCCCCCGCGC
>NZ_RAVY01000180.1:0-19423 GCF_003611625.1 Corallococcus sp. CA054B | reverse complement strand
TATTCGCGATGGGGCGGCCGATGGGCACGAAGACCGTCCCCCCGCCCTCCTGGCTC
Source organism: Corallococcus sp. CA054B (assembly GCF_003611625.1). Taxonomy (NCBI): domain Bacteria; kingdom Pseudomonadati; phylum Myxococcota; class Myxococcia; order Myxococcales; family Myxococcaceae; genus Corallococcus; species Corallococcus sp. CA054B. Next base: position 19,367 of record NZ_RAVY01000180.1, on the reverse strand, counting down.
GCAGGGTGGTACGTCACGTCATTGATTTCCGTGCACCCGTAGTTGTTCCACAGCTGCGCGCCTGGAAGCTTGCGCCGCGCCTCTTCGCGCACTCCTTGCGGCAGCGCTTCTCCCGCGGTGATGACGTACTTCAGTGTCTTCAGTGCGCTTTCACTCGCGGCTTCCAGCAGCGCGCTCAGGTGTGAGGGCACCAGGTGGATGCGCGTGACTTTCCAACGCTCAATCTGAGTCGCCAGCGCCGCGCTGTCCTTCACCAGCGCCTCGGGCACCATCACCTGCGCCACGCCCGCCAGTAGCCCGCCCAGCAGCTCCTTCACCGACACCGCGAACGCGATGGCCGTCTTCTGCAGCACCACCTCGCCGCGCTCGTAGGGGGAGCGCCGCTGGCCCGCTTCCAGCCAGTTGTGCAGCTGGCTGTACGGCACCATCACGCCCTTCGGCTTGCCCGTGGAACCTGACGTGTACATCAGGCACGCCAGCTGACGGCTCGTAGGACGCGCGACGCCCTCCCAGTCGCTTTCCTCCAGCGTCTCGTCCAGCCACACGTCCACGCGGGTGCCGTCCGTCCGCCCTCGCCCCCCCACCACCACCTGCGGCGTTGCATCCGCCAGAATCTGCTCGATGTAGTTGCGGGGGTACGCAGGATCCACCGGCACGTAGCAGCCGCCCGCCTTGAAGATGGCCAGCATCGCCACCAGCAACTCTGGCGAGCGCTCACTCAGGACGGCAACGCGCGTCTCCGGCCCCACTCCCAGTGCCCGCAGCCTCCGCGCTACCTGGTTCGCCCGCGCGTTCAGCTGCCCGTACGTCAGCTGCCGGTGCCCACCTTCCGCGTCCACGCCGATGCACGCGACCGCGTCCGGTGTTGCGCGTACCTGGCGCTCGAACGTCTCCACCAGGCTCCACGTCTCGTCCAGCGGCAACGACGTGTCATTCAGCTTCTCGAAGAGTCCCTCCTCTTCTTCCGTCAGCAGCCGCACTTCCGGCTGCCCTTCCACCAGTGCTTCCAACACCCGCTGGTGGTGCTCCACCATCCTCCTCACCGTCTTCTCGCTGAAGAGGTCCGCCGCGTACTCCAGCACCAGTTCCAGCGAGGAACCGTCTCCGTAGAACTGCCAGTCCTGCTCGCTCGCGGTCGTCCGCTCTCCCGCGAGCTCGAACTTCTTCAGCACCACTCCTTCGCCCCAGCTCTCCACCTGCGCCATCGGGAAGTTCTGGTGCCTCACGACGATGGGCACGAAGGGAATCTGGCTGCTGTCCCTCTGCCGCTTCAGCGCGTTCAGCAGGTGCTCGAAGGGCAGCGCACGGTGCTCGAATCCCTCCAGCACCACGCCCTTCGTCCGCCGCAGCACCTCCTCCAGGTTCGGCGCTCCCGACAGGTCCAATCGCAACGGCAGGATGTTGATGAAGAAGCCGATGAGGCTCTCCAGCTCCACCTGCTCGCGGCCCGCCACCGTCGTCCCGATGCACACGTCCTCTCGGCCCGTGTACCGGTTCAGCACCACCGCCAGGCTCGCCACCAAGCTCATGAAGAGCGTCGACTGCTGCTCCCTGCCCAGCCCCGCCACCTTCCTCGCCAGCGCGTCCGGGTAGCGGTACTGGAACGTCGCCGCGCGCCAGGCTCGATTCGAGCCTCGCGGGTAGTCATACGGCAGCTCCAGCCCGTCCTCGTACCCGTCCAGCTTCCTCGTCCAATAGGCGAGGTGCTCGCTCAGGTCCTGCCGCCGCTGCCACACGGCATAGTCGCCGTACTGCACCGGCAAGGGCGCAAGGCTTGCGTGCTCGCCGCGAACCGCGGCCTCGTACAGCGCCCGCAGCTCCTGGAGCATCACCCCGAACGACCAGCCGTCCGTGATGATGTGGTGGATGTTGCTGACGAGCACGTGCTCGTCTTCCGCCACCCGCAGAACTTCCGCCGTCAACAACGGCCCCGTGCTCAAGTCGAACACGTGCCGGGACAGCGCGTTGACGGTGGCCGCCACCTCCGACTCCTGCACCTCCCTCAACGGAAGCTCCACCGTCCAGGGCTCACCGACGACCTGCACGGCCTCCCCGACGCTCTCCGTCCCTCGGAACCACGTGCGCAGCGTCTCGTGTCGGGCCACGAGCTCGTTGAAGGCCACCCGCAGTGCTTCCAGCGAGAAGCCCTTGCCGGAGAGGCGCAACGTCCAGGTGATGTTGTAGCTGGTCCGCTGGTCCTCCATGTGCTCGTGCACGAACCACACGCGCTCCTGCACGAAGGACAGAGGGAGCGGGCCTGTCCTCTCCACCCGCTCAATGGCTGGCGCATGGCCGCGGTGTCCCCGATGCCGCAGCACTTCGATCCTGAGCGCCATTGCCTCCAGCACTGGCGATTCGAAGATCAGGGTGATGGGGACTTCGATCTCCAGCTGCTTCCGGATCGCGGACACCAGTTGGATGGCCATCACCGAGTGGCCACCCATCTCGAAGAAGTTGTCTCGCAGTCCGACCTGGGGCCGCCTCAGCACCTGCTGCCAGATGCGCGCCAGCGCAATCTCCGTAGGCCCACGCGGGGCCACATAGGCCGACGCACCGCTGATGTCGCGGTCATCTTCCGGCTCGGGCAAGGCCTTCCGGTCAAGCCTCCCGTATGCCGTCAAGGGCAGGCTGTCCATGAACACGTAGGTTGCCGGCAGCATGTACTCCGGCAACGAGCCCCCGAGCCCGGCGTTGATCCGAACCTTCAGCGCGGCCCGCCCTTCGCGTGACTCGACGTCCGCCGCGTGCGACTCCTCCAGGACGACGTAGGCCACAAGCCGGGCCCTGCTCTCGCGCTCCGAAACGAAGGCAACCACTGCGTCGCGGATGATGTCCACACGGCGCAGGCTCGCTTCGATGAAGCGGCAATCGATCCGTCGGTCCCCTCCACCATCGCGCTCCCTCTCGGTGCTGATCAACTCCAGGAGGCCTTGAGACAACCAGCGAACGAGGTCTCCCGTCCGGAACAGCCACTCCGTCTCCGCTCCGCTCCGGAAGGGGTTCGGAACGAAGCGAGGGTGGGTGGCCTTCGGCTCGTCGCCATGACGGGCTTCAGCGAGTTGCGCGCCGCCGACGTACAGCTCCCCCGGGATGCCCAACGGAGCCAGGCCACCATGGGTCTGCATCACGTAGAGCCGCATGTCCCGGGCCGGTCCGCCGATGGGCAGCCGCTCATACGAGAGCCGTCCCGGTTCGGTGCCGGAGCCGTTCGCGTCCAGATTGCACTCGAAGTCGCTCGCGCCGACTCCCGTCTCCTTCGTCCCGTAGACGTTGAACAGCCGCAGAGGGAGCTGGGCGGCTCGCACCAGCGCCCCGAAACGCTCGACGAGGGTGACCGTGAGGGTGTCTCCGCCGCAGAAGATGCACCGGAGGGTGCTCAGCTCACGGACCCTGTCTCGCTCTCGCTCCAGGAGGCTCACCAGCGCCGAGAGCTCGGAGGGCACGCAGTAGAGGACGCCAATCGCGTCCCTGCCCACCTGCGCCAGGAGGGCCGAGGCGTCGCGGTCGGCTCGGGAGTCGAGGATGCCGAGGCTGCCGCCGCTGACGAGCCACTGGAAGAGCTCCGTGGCCGCCAGGTCGGACGCCAGCGGCGACTTCAGCAGGAAGCGCGCGTTGGAAATGGCCGGGTACCGCGCGTGGCTCGCGGCCATCCGGCGGGCCAACGCCCCATGCCGGACGGTGACGCCCCTCGACGCTCCAGCGGAGTCGGAGCTGAAGTTGACGTACGCCTGGGACTCGGAGGTCAGGCCGCCATCGCCAAGGTCGGCAACGGCCTCGTCCCCTCCACCTTCCGCGGGGAGGTCCAGGAGCAGGATCTCCTGGTCATCGACCGGCAGCTCCCCGACGAGGCGCGACTCCGTCAGCAGGTGGCGCACCTTTGATTCGTACAGGACGTCGTAGATCGCCTCCGGGGTGGAGGCTGGGTCGATGGGCACATACGCACCGCCCGCCTTCAAGACGCCGAGGACACCGCAGACCCATTCGACGGAGCGCTCCGCGCAAAGCCCCACGAGCGTGTTCGGCCCGACGCCCGCGGCGCGCAGGCGGCGGGCAATCTGGTTGGCCCGACGGTCGAGCTCAAAATAGGTGATGCGCTCGTCGCCTCGGACCAGGGCAACGGCCAGCGGGTTCTCCTGGACGCGTCGCTCGAACGTCCGCGGGATGAGCTCGACGGGGTCCGCTGCGGGGAGCTCATGGCCGCTCCGCGACAGGAGCTCCAGGTGCTCCTGCCGGGTGAGCAATGGCAATGCGTCGATGGGCGCTCGCGGATCCCGGCCGACCGCGTCCAGCACCACTTCAAGGTGTCCGATCATCCGCCGGATGAAGTCCTCGCTGAACAGCCCCGTCGCGTACTCCACGGACCCCGTCAGGCCGGCGCTCGTCTCCGCGACGTCGATGGTGAGCTCGAACTTGGCGGTGCCGTTGTGCGCCGGCATCGGCGTGTGGACCACTCCCGGCAGCGCCAGCTCGGAAGGAGGCGTGTTGTGGAAGTTGAGGATGACCTGCACGAGCGGTGAGCGGACCGTGTCTCTCGCGACCTGCAGGTCGTCGACGATCTTCTCGAAGGGCACGTCCTGATTCGCGTAGGCCTCGATGGCCGTGCGATGGATGCGCGCGAGCAGGTCGACGAAGCGGGGGTTCCCGGCGACGTCCACCCGCATCACCAGGGTGTTGACGAACAGGCCGATGAGGCCTTCCGTCTGGATGTGCCCGCGGTTCGCCACGGGAGAGCCGACGCAGATGTCGTCCTGGCCGGAGTAGCGGTTCAGCACCACGGCGAACGCGCCGAGCAGCGCCATGTACAGGGTGGCGCCAGACTCGGCGAGCAGCGGCTTCAATCGCTCGGTGAGGGAGCGGTTGAACGCGAAGCTCACGACGGCGCCAGAGAAGCCCTGGATAGGCGGCCGAGGATACGTGGTCGGAAGAACGAGGGGCGTGGCGCCCGCGAGCCGCTGCCGCCAGTACCGCAACTTCTCCGCCAGCACCGCGTCCTGGAAATGAGCCCGCTCCCATCGGGCGTAGTCCCGGTAGGAAATCTCCAGGGCGGGCAGTGGACTGGCTTCACCCCGGAGGAACGCGGCGTAGTACGCCGCCAGCTCCCGGTAGAAGACCGACGTTGACCAACCATCGAAGGCGATGTGATGGATGGTGATGAACAGGTAGTGGTTCCGCGAGTCGAGCCGGTAGAGATGGGCCCGGAGCATCAGCTCCCGCTCCAGGTCGACCGGCGTCTGGAGCACGGCCGCCATCAGTGGCGCGAGCTCGCTCTCGTCGCGGATGGGCGTCACGGACAGGACGAAGCGCTCTTCCGTCCCTACGACCTGGGACAGCACCCCTTCCTTCTCGACGAAGTTCGTTCGCAGGGGCTCATGGCGGCGGAGGACCGCGCGGATGGCCTTTTCCAGGGCCGAGACATCCAGCTCGCCCGTAAGGAGGTCGAGCCCCGGCGTGTTGTAGGGCACGCCCTTGACGAAGTTGTGCAGGAACCACATGCGCTCCTGCGCGAACGAGAGCACCGCATCGGTGCTTCCCGATGGCGCGGGCGTGAGATCCCACGAGGCCTGCTCGTCCAGGCCTCCCATCAGCTCGCAGAGCTCTCCAATCGTGGGCCGTTGAAACAGGGCAGCGATCGAGATCCCGGCGCCGAGTTCCTTTCCAATCCGGGAGACCAGCCGCGACGCCAGGAGGGAGTGCCCACCGAGGTTGAAGAAGTTGTCGTGGATGCCGACGTGCTCCAGGCCGAGGACGTCGCCGAAGAGTGCCGCGAGCTTCTGCTCAAGCGCGCTGCGCGGCGCGACGTGCTCCTCCCGGCTGCTCGTCAGGTCCGGTGCTGGCAGGGACAGCCGGTCCAGCTTCCCGTTGGGCAGCCGCGGCAGCGCCTCCAGCACCGTGTACAGCGTCGGCACCATGTACGTCGGCAGCAGCTCTGACAGGTACTCGCGCGCCTGCTTCGGCTCCACCGTCATGCCCGGCCTCGCCACGAGGTAGGCCGTCAGCTGTGCGTTGCTCGCGCCCAACGGCCAGCCCGCCACCACCACCTGCCGAATCGCCGGGTGCGCGCCGGCGGCCTTCTCCACCTGGCGTACGTCCACCCGGTGCCCTCGCACCTTCAGCTCGTAGTCGCGCCGGCCCAGGTACTCCAGCGAGCCGTCCGCCAGCACCCGCACCATGTCCCCTGTCCGGTACAGCCGCGCCCCAGGCTCGCGGGAGTAGGGATTGGAGATGAAGCGCTCTGCTGTCAGCGCTGGCTGGCCCCAGTACCCTCGGGCCAGTCCCACGCTGTCCACGTGCAGCTCCCCCATCACCCCTACCGGTACCTGCCGCAGCTGCTCGTCCAGCACGTACACCCGCGTGTTCGCGATGGGACGGCCGATGGGCACGAAGACAGTGCCTCCACCCTCCTGGCTCGCAGGGTGGTACGTCACGTCATTGATTTCCGTGCACCCGTAGTTGTTCCACAGCTGCGCGCCTGGAAGCTTGCGCCGCGCCTCTTCGCGCACTCCTTGCGGCAGCGCTTCGCCCGCGGTGATGACGTACTTCAGTGTCTTCAGTGCGCTTTCACTCGCGGCTTCCAGCAGCGCGCTCAGGTGTGAGGGCACCAGGTGGATGCGCGTGACTCGCCAGCGCTCAATCTGAGTCGCCAGCGCCGCGCTGTCCTTCACCAGCGCTTCGGGCACCATCACCTGCGCCACTCCGGCCAGCAGCCCGCCCAGCAACTCCTTCACCGACACCGCGAACGCGATGGCCGTCTTCTGCAGCACCACCTCGCCGCGCTCGTAGGGGGAGCGCCGCTGGCCCGCCTCCAGCCAGTTGTGCAGCTGGCTGTACGGCACCATCACGCCCTTCGGCTTGCCCGTGGAGCCTGACGTGTACATCAGGCACGCCAGCTGACGGCTCGCGGGCCGCGCGACGTGTTGCCAATCGCTTTCCTCAAGCGTCGCCAGCACCTCGTCCGCCAGCCGCTGCGCTCCATCCAACTCCAGCCACACGTCGACGCGGGCGCCGTCCGTCCGCCCTCGCCCCCCCACCACCACCTGCGGCGTTGCATCCGCCAGAATCTGCTCGATGTAGCTGCGGGGATACGCTGGGTCCACCGGCACGTAGCAGCCGCCCGCCTTGAAGATGGCCAGCATCGCCACCAGCAGCTCCGGTGAGCGCTCACTCAGGACGGCAACGCGCGTCTCCGGCCCCACACCTAGCGCCCGCAGCTTCCGCGCCACCTGGTTCGCCCGCGCGTTCAGCTGCCCGTACGTCAGCTGCCGATGCCCACCTTCCGCGTCCACGCCGATGCACGCGACTACGTCCGGCGTCGCTCTCACCTGGCGCTCGAACGTCTCCACCAGGCTCCACGTCTCGTCCAGCGGCAACGCCGTGTCATTCAGCTTCTCGAAGAGTCCCTCCTCTTCTTCCGTCAGCAGCCGCACTTCCGGCTGCCCTTCCACCAGTGCTTCCAGCACCCGCTGGTGGTGCTCCACCATCCTCCTCACCGTCTTCTCGCTGAAGAGGTCCGCCGCGTACTCCAGCACCAGCTCCAGCGAGGAACCGTCCCCGTAGAACTGCCAGTCCTGCTCGCTTGCGGTCGTCCTTTCCCCCGCGAGTTCGAACTTCTTCAGCACCACTCCCTCGCCCCACTTCGCTACCTGGGCCGTAGGGAAGTTCTGGTGCCTCACGACGATGGGCACGAAGGGAATCTGGCTGCTGTCCCGCTGCCGCTTCAGCGCGTTCAGCAGGTGCTCGAAGGGCAGCGCACGGTGCTCGAATCCCTCCAGCACCACGCCCTTCGTCCGCCGCAGCACTTCCTCCAGGTTCGGCGCTCCCGACAGGTCCAATCGCAACGGCAGGATGTTGATGAAGAAGCCGATGAGGCTCTCCAGCTCCACCTGCTCGCGGCCCGCCACCGTCGTCCCGATGCACACGTCCTCTCGGCCCGTGTACCGGTTCAGCACCACCGCCAGGCTCGCCACCAAGCTCATGAAGAGCGTCGACTGCTGCTCCCTCCCCAGCCCCGCCACCTTCCTCGCCAGCGCGTCCGGGTAGCGATAGTGGAACGTCGCCGCGCGCCAGGCCCGATTCGAGCCTCGCGGGTAGTCATACGGCAGCTCCAGCCCGTCCTCGTACCCCTCCAGCTTCCTCGTCCAGTACGCGAGGTGCTCACTCAAGTCCTGCTGCCGCTGCCACACCGCGTAGTCGCCGTACTGCACCGGCAAGGGCGCAAGGCTTGCACGCTCCCCGCGCACCGCGGCCTCGTACAGCGCCCGCAGCTCCTGGAGCATCACCCCGAATGACCAGCCATCCGTGATGATGTGGTGGATGTTGCTGACGAGCACGTGCTCATCCCCTGCCACCCGCAGGACCTCCGCCGTCAACAACGGCCCCGTGCTCAAGTCGAACACGTGCCGGGACAGCGCGTTGACGGTGGCCGCCACCTCCGACTCCTGCACCTCCCTCAACGGAAGCTCCACCGTCCAAGGCTCACCGACGACCTGCACGGCCTCCCCGGCGCTCTCCGTCCCTCGGAACCACGTGCGCAGCGTCTCGTGCCGCGCCACGAGCTCGTTGAAGGCCACCCGCAACGCCTCCAGCGAGAAGTCCTTGCCGGAGAGGCGCAACGTCCAGGTGATGTTGTAGCTGGTCCGCTGGTCCTCCATGTGCTCGTGCACGAACCACACGCGCTCCTGCACCGAGGACAGCGGCAAGGGGCCTGTCCTCTCCACCTGCTCGATGACTGGCACTCGGCTGCGGTGTCCCTGCTGCCGCAGCGCTTCGATCCTGAGCGCCATCGCCTCCAGCACTGGCGATTCGAAGATCAGGGTGAGTGGGACCTCGATCTCCAGGTGCTTCCGGATTGCGGACACCAGCTGCATGCCTGCCAGCGAGTGCCCGCCGAGGTTGAAGAAGTTGTCGTGGATGCCGACGTGCTCCAGGCCGAGGACTTCGCCGAAGAGTGCCGCGAGCTTCTGCTCGACCGCACTGCGTGGAGCGACGTGCTCCTCCCGGCTGCTCGTCAGGTCCGGTGCTGGCAGGGACAGCCGGTCCAGCTTCCCGTTGGGCAGCCGCGGCAGCGCCTCCAGCACCGTGTACAGCGTCGGCACCATGTACGTCGGCAGCAGCTCTGACAGGTACTCGCGCACCTGCTTCGGTTCCACCGCCATGCCCGGCCTTGGCACCAGGTAGGCCGTCAGCTGTGCGTTGCTCGCGCCCAACGGCCAGCCCGCCACCACCACCTGCCGAATCGCCGGGTGCGCGCTGGCGGCCTTCTCCACCTGGCGCACGTCCACCCGGTGCCCTCGCACCTTCAGCTCGTAGTCGCGCCGGCCCAGGTACTCCAGCGAGCCGTCCGCCAGCACCCGCACCATGTCTCCCGTGCGGTACAGCCGCGCCCCAGGCTCGCGGGAGTAGGGGTTGGAGATGAAGCGCTCCGCTGTCAGCGCTGGCTGGCCCCAGTACCCTCGGGCCAGTCCCACGCTGTCTACGTGCAGCTCCCCCATCACCCCTACCGGTACCTGCCGCAGCTGCTCGTCCAGCACGTACACCCGCGTATTCGCGATGGGGCGGCCGATGGGCACGAAGACCGTCCCCCCGCCCTCCTGGCTCGCAGGGTGGTACGTCACGTCATTGATTTCCGTGCACCCGTAGTTGTTCCACAGCTGCGCGCCTGGAAGCTTCCGCTTCGCCTCGTCCCTCACGCCTTGCGGCAGCGCTTCGCCCGCGGTGATGACGTACTTCAGTGTCTTCAGTGCGCTTTCACTCGCGGCTTCCAGCAGCGCGCTCAGGTGTGAGGGCACCAGGTGGATGCGCGTGACTTTCCAGCGCTCAATTTGAGCCGCCAGCGCCGCGCTGTCCTTCACCAGTGCCTCGGGCACCATCACCTGCGCCACTCCGGCCAGCAGGCCGCCCAGCAGCTCCTTCACCGACACCGCGAAGGCGATGGCCGTCTTCTGCAGCACCACTTCGCCATGCTCGTAGGGGGAGCGCCGCTGGCCCGCTTCCAGCCAGTTGTGCAGCTGGCTGTACGGCACCATCACGCCCTTCGGCTTGCCCGTGGAGCCTGACGTGTACATCAGGCACGCCAGCTGACGGCTCGCAGGACGCGCGACGCCCTCCCAGTCGCTTTCCTCCAGCGTCTCGTCCAGCCACACGTCCACGCGGGTGCCATCCGCCTGGCCCCTCCGGCCCAGCACCACCTGCGGCGTTGCATCCGCCAGAATCTGCTCGATGTAGCTGCGGGGGTACGCTGGGTCCACCGGCACGTAGCAGCCACCTGCCTTGAAGATGGCCAGCATTGCCACCAGCAGCTCCGGTGAGCGCTCACTCAGGACGGCAACGCGCGTCTCCGGCCCCACGCCCAGCGCCCGCAGCCTCCGCGCTACCTGGTTCGCCCGCGCGTTCAGTTGCCCGTACGTCAGCTGCCGGTGTCCGCCTCCCGCCTCCACTCCGATGCATGCCACCGCGTCCGGTGTTGCACGCACCTGGCGCTCGAACGTCTCCACCAGGCTCCACGTCTCGTCCAACGGCAACGACGTGTCGTTCAGCTTCTCGTAGAGTCCCTCCTCTTCTTCCGTCAGCAGCCGCACCTCGGACTGCCCTTCCACCAGCGCCTCCAACACCCGCTGGTGGTGCTCCACCATCCTCCTCACCGTCTTCTCGCTGAAGAGGTCCGCCGCGTACTCCAGCACCAGCTCCAACGAGGTGCCGTCTTCGAAGAATCGCCAGTCCTGCTCGCTCGCGGTCGTCCGCTCCCCAGCGAGCCCTTCATCCCAGCGCGTCGAGAGGTTCTGGTGCCTTACGATGATGGGCACGAAGGGACTCGGGTTGCTGTCCCTCTGCCGCTGGCGCTCCACCACCGCCTTCGTCCGTTGCAGCACCTCGCCCAGGGTCGGCGCTCCCGACAGGTCCAGCCGCAACGGCAGGATGTCGGCGGAGGATCCGGTCTGGCTCGCCGTTGTCCCGACGCTCACGTCCTCGCGGCCCGTGTACCGGTTCAGCACCACCGCCAGGCTCGCCACCAGGCTCGTGAACAGCGTCGACTGCTGCTCCCCGCCGAGTTCCGCCACATCCCTCACCAGCGATGACGGATAGCGGTACCGGAACGTCGCCGCACGCCAGGTCTGGCTCGACGTCCGCAGGTAGTCGGACGGCAGCTCCAGCCCGTCCTCGTACCCCTCCGGCCTGGCCTTCAGCAGCGTCGAAACTCTGGACAAGAAACTCCTCCAACTGGTTTGCGCAACGCCGACAGCGACGCCACTACCCGGGCCTACGAGCTCGCCGCCCTGGCGGACTCGCGCTGCTGGAGCTCCGAGTACGGCTCCGCCATGCAGACCAACACCCGCCGGGGGCCTTCGAACGGATCCCGTCCGTGCGAGACCAGCATGTTGTCGATCAACAGCACGTCGTCCTTCCGCCACTCGAACGAGACCTTGTTCCGCTCGAAGGCGGTGCGGATCTGCTCAAGGACGTCGCTCCCGATGGGCGACCCGTCTCCGAAGTACGAGTTGCGAGGCAGCCCGCTCTCACCGAAGAAGGAGAGCATCATCTTCTGCGAACCCGCGTCCAAGGCGGAGAGATGGAACAGGTGGGCCTGGTTGAACCAGATCCGCTCACCGGTGAGCGGATGCGCGGCGAAGGCCTGGCAGATCTGGATCGTCCTCAGGCCCCCCTCGATCCACTGGCATTCCATGTCGTGGTCGGCGCAGAACTTCTCGACCTCGGCCTTGCTGCTCGTGCCAAAGACCTCCTGCCAGGGCAGGTCCACGCCAGCGCGGTAGTTGCGCACATACCGGACCTTCTTCCGCTCGAACTCCTCCTGGATTTCAGCGGGGATCATCGCCGTCACCCGGCTCATGTCCGCCAGGGGCGTCCGGCCACCCTTGCTCGCCGGCTCCACGCAGTGGAACAACAGCCGCATCGGCCAGTCGCGCTGGTAGGCGTTCTCGCAGTGCTGCGGAATCGGCAGCTGCTTCGGGTACTCCGTCGCCGTGTAGAGGTTCTGCCCCAGGTCCGTCCGAGGCGTTGACCGGTAGGTGTAGTTGAGGCGCCGGTCGAAGAAGCCGTTGGCGATGCTCTCGAAGCCATTCCTGCTGCCGAAGTCGCGGAAGAGCAGGGCCTTGTGTTCGGTCAGCCGCCGCTCGAGCCCGCCACGGTTCTCCGCGACCCAATCCTCCAGCAGCACTGACTGAGCGCCAGGCGTGATGACCAGGGGCCATTCCGCGTTATCCAAGTTGCCGGTCATTCCGTCCTCCACGGAGCCTCAAAAGTACACACCCTGGCAAAGCTCTCTCATCAGCCGCGCCGTCACTGGACCCACCCCGTACTTCGTCCCGTCGACGGCTCCGACCGGCACGACTCCGAAGACCGAGTTCGTCAGGAAGACCTCGTCCGCGCGCTCCAGCTCCTGGAGCCCCAGCTGGGTCACCTCGCAGGGGATTCCGCTCGCCTTCGCGTGGTCGAGGACCTTCTGCCGCACGATGCCGCGCACTCCGCACGCGGTCAGGTCGGGCGTCCTCACGGTCCCTCCGGCAACGAGGAACAGGTTGGTCGTGCAGCCCTCGATGAGCCGCCCACCGGGATCCGTCATCAGCCCATCGTGGTACTCGTCTTCCCACTCCCTCCTCGCGAGCACCTGGGCCAGCCGGTTGAGGTGCTTCACCCCGGCCAGCTGCGGGTCCTCGAGCGAGACGCGCGTCCGGCAGAGTTTGACGGCCACGCCTCCGCTCCCGTGGGCCAGCGGATGCTTCGGGGCATCCGAGAGGGTGAGGACCCAGTTCGGCCGGACGGAAGCGGCGCAGCGATAGCCGCGCTCCGTGCTGCCCCGGGTGACGACGAGCTTGGCCACCGCCCTGGGCGTCCCCCACCTGGCGATCGCGGCGTTCACTTCGCGCCGGATGTCCGGGCATTGGATTCCCAGCCGGCCGCAGCCCTCCTGGAGCCGCAGCCAGTGCTCCTCGAGGTCGACCGCTGCCCCGTCGACACACAACATCGTCTCGAAGAGGCCGTCTCCAAACTGGAGCCCGCGGTCCAGCACCGAGCAGACCGCCGCGTCCTCGCCATTCACAGTGACGAAGCGCACGTTAGTCCCCGCCACCGCCCAGCTGCATCGCGAGCGCGCTGATGGTGGGCGACTGCGAGAACTCCACGATGCTGATCGTCTTCTGGAACTGACTGTCGATCTTGTAGAGCAGCATGAGCGCGGGGAGCGAGTGCCCGCCCAGCGCGAAGAAGTTGTCGTGGACCCCGACCTTGTCGATCTGCAGCACTTCCTTCCACAGCTCCGCCAGCTGCAGCTCCACGGGCGTTCGAGGCGCCGCGCGTCCGGCGGTGTCCGCCGTCCGCTGCAGGTCGGGCTTGGGCAGGGCCTGACGATTGACCTTGCCGTTGGGCGTCAGCGGGATGCTGTCCAGTTGGACGAACGCCCTGGGCACCATGTAGTCCGGCAGGCGCTCCGCCAGGAATTGCCGCAGGTCGGCCGCGGGGATCTCCTTCTCCGAAACGCAGTAGGCGACCAGCTGCGCCTCCGCCGAGCCCACCACCTGGTCGTTCAGCTCGTAGCCGAGGTCGTGGAGGATGCCTTCGACCTTCGCGATCTCGATGTCCGCCGAGTCGTCCAGCTCCCGCATCGCCTCTTCCCGGCTGATGTGGCCCATCCGCACGTCCCAGCTGTAGGGCAGCGAATAGTTGTGGTACCGGCGCTCCTTGTTGTGGACGTAGATGCCCACGTCGTTGAGGAGGCAGTTCGTGGACCGCCCGGTGTCCGCCGGCCTGGCCCACTCGACCGTCTTCTCGATGTAGTCGTACATCTCCTGCCGGCTGGCGTGGCAGTAGCGATAGAAGTCGACGAACCGGATGTTCTCGATGACCTGGTCGTCCTTGACGTGGGTCGTATCGAGCAGGCGGCTCACGGCGTCGTCGATGCGGTGGTAGATCTTCCGCGCATCGACCAGGCTCTTCTCGAAGGCGTCGTTGGCGAAGGTCGACGCGCGGAACAGCGCTGACAGGCGCGTTTCGAAGAGCTGGCCCTTGGACAGCCCCATCACCACGTGCCTGACGCCGACCTCCTGCGCCAGGTTGATCGCGAACGTGTAGATGGTCTTGAAGCAGCCGTTGCACACGTTGCTGTGGCGCTTCAGGCTGTCGACGAAGATTTCGTTCATGTGCCGGGTGGAGAGGTAGCGGTGATCCACTCCCAGCCTGGCCACGACCCGGTTGATGTTCTGCTTCGCCTCCTCGGAGATGTAGCCGTTGTCCAGCGTGAAGGCCATCACACGGGCGCCGAGGTCGATCATCCGGCAGAGCGCGTACGTGCTGTCCTTCCCGCCGCTGAGCGCCACGATGCAGTCGTACTTCGCGTGGCGGCTGCTCTTCATCTCGGTGACGATCGCCTTCAGCTCATCCATCGAGCTGAAGTAGTCGTCGACGACGCCGCGGTACTTGTCGAAGGCCTCGCAGTGGTTGCAGACGCCCTCGGCGGAGTACGTCGTGTTCGGGAAGCTCGACGCCAGGCCACACCGGGCGCAGTAGGTGAGCTGCGCGGCGGCGGGGTTCTGCGCCGTCTTGGTCGAGTCGACGGTGCACTCCTTGACGCCCGGATAGGCGAGGAGCGCGCTCTCAATCTCTCCCAGCTCGATCCGGTATCCCCGCAGCTTGATCTGCAGATCCTTCCGGCCCAGGAAGACGACGTCGCCGCGCTCGTTCACCCGGCCCAGGTCGCCACTGACGTACAGGCGCTCCCCCACCACGAACGGACTGGTGATGAAGTGCTCCTCGGTGACCTGGGGCTTGCCCTTGTAGCCCAGCGTCACCCCGGCGCCGCCGATGTAGAGCTCTCCGATCTCCCCCGGCTTGACGGGGCGCCGACGCCCGTCGAGCAGGTAGATGCGAACGTTGTCGATGCCCGTTCCAATGGGCACCGACCCGTGCAGGTCCACCGCGGGGTCGTAGCGGTAGATCATGCACCCCACGACGGTCTCCGTGGGGCCGTACTCGTTGAAGAGCACCGCCCGTCCATCCAGCCGCTTGTGGACGTCCCCCGCCACCTCCGCGCGGAGGTCCTCCCCTCCCAGGATGAGCACCTTCAGCCGGCTTCGCGACAGGTCCGTGTTCCTGAGCAGCGCGAGATGGGCCGGCGTGAGCTTCACCACGTCGACCTTGTTGTCTTCGATCACCCGATTGATGAGGGGCACATCGTCGCCCAGCTCCGGGTACACCTGGATGCAGCGTCCGGAGATGAGCGGAACGAAGATGGAGGTGACCGTGAGGTCGAACGACAGCGAGGAGTACAGGGCGAAGGTTTCGACCGCGTCGGTGACGTATTGCTTCTTCGCCCACCAGACGTAGTTCATCAGCGCGCGGTGCTGGACCATCACGCCCTTGGGCAGACCCGTCGAGCCCGAGGTGTAGATGCAATAGACCTGCTGCTCTGGAGCGACGGGGAGCCCGAGGTCGAGGCTCTCCCCCGAATAGAGGGAGGGGTCATCCACGTCGATGACACGCGCCGAGGCGTCCAGGCGTGAGCGCGACTCCCGGTCGGTCAGGACGCACGTGGCGCCGCTGTCCTTCAGGATGTAGTCCACCCGCATGGCCGGCAGTCCGACGTCCACCGGGACGTACGCCGCGCCCGCCTTGAGGATGGCGAGCAGTGAGACGAGACACGCGGGGGTCCGGTTCATCAGCACGGCCACCGAGCCACCCGGGACCACGCCATTCGCCACGAGGTGCCGGGCGAGCTGATTGGCCCGGCCGTTGAGCTCCCCGTAGGTGAGGGACTCGTTCCCCGACCTCACGGCGACGGCATCGGGGATCCGCTCCGCCTGCTGCTCGAACAACTGGTGCACGCCGACGTCCGACGGGAACTCGGCCTTGACCTGGGGAACCGCCGCATACGCATCACGCATGCGCGCCGGCGGGTTGGATGCGAACGCTCGATTGTCCATCTGCGTGGAGTTCCTTTTGCCGGTGGGTTGCGGAAGGGTCACGAAGCCCGAGTCCTCGTCGCCGCCGCGCTTGCCGGCGCGGTCAGGACCTCGGAGATCCGCCCCGCCAGTCGCAGCGCGTTCTCTCCCTGCAGAACGGTGTAGTGATTGCCCGGCACCTGCACGACGTTCGCCCGTGAGGCGCCCCACCCGCTCGTGTCGTCGTTCGACGGAGAGCCGGCCCGCTCCGCGGCCTCATAGAGATAGAGGTCCGTCTTCGGCCCGAGTGTCTCCGGCTTGAAGCCGGCGAACAGCGACAGGTAGTACCTGGCCGTCTCGAGCCGGGCCAGGAGGTACTCCGACGACCCTTCGGAGAGGGCGATGCCGAAGTGGCGGGCCAGTTCCTCCAGCGCTTCGGGGCCCTCCTCCGAGCCGAAGACCTCCTCGCTCCAGCCGCGTGACTCGAGGAACGTCCGGGCGGCGTCGACCTCGGGGATGGAGAAGCCGCGGCCCCGCGTCGTGCCCAGGATGTTGGTCGCCGCGATCAACGGCGCCCAGCCGCGCTCACCCGCGAGCTTCGGGATGGGCGCGGAATCCACCAGGCCCACGTACTCCACCGCGCAGCCCTGTTGCTCCAGCTCGCGCGCAATCGCCAGCGCGATGAGCCCGCCGGAAGACCACCCGAGGAGACGATAGCCGCCGTCCGGCTGGGCCTTGCGGATCGCCTCCGCGTAGAAGCGCGCCAGGGGCTCGATGGCGCCGAACTCACGGGCGCCCTCCGACTGGAGCGCGTACACCCGCGCGTGCTGCCCCATCGCCAGGGCGAGCTCGCGGTAGGCGGTGACCTGACCGCCCACGGGATGGACGCAGAACAGGTTCGGCAGCGCCCCGAGGGTGGCGAGCGGCACGATGACGGAGGCCTCCTCCGAGGCCCCGTGTGCGTCACCGGAGCCGTCCTGTTCCTCGGGCGCGAGCGCCTTGTCCACGGTCGCCGCGAAGTCCTTCAGCACCGGCGAGTCGAACAGCGACTGGATGCCCAGGTTGATTCCGAAGTGCCGATGCACCTGCGACAGGACCCGGTGTGCCAGCAGCGAGTGCCCACCAAGGTTGAAGAAGTTGTGCAGGCGGCCCACCTGCGGCGCGGGCATGTCGCCCTGCTTGAGGCATTCCGACCACAGCCCCGCCAGCGTCTTCTCCGTCGGCGTCTGGGGGGCGACGTAGTCACCGCCCTCCTCGATGCTCTTGGGCTCCGGCAGCCCGAGCCGGTCGAGCTTGCCGTTGGGCAGCCGCGGCAGGGCCGGCAGGAACAGGTAGAGCGTGGGCACCATGTACGTCGGCAGGCGGGCGGACAGGTACTCCCGCATGTCCTCGATGGACAGGGTCTGCCCTGGCTTCGCGACGATGTACGCGAGCAGCTGCGGCGTCTTCGCGCCCCGCGGCCAGCCCAGCGCCGCGGACTCGAGCACCTCCGGGTGGCTCGCCATGCTCTTTTCGACCTGGCGGACGTCCACGCGGTGGCCGCGGATCTTCACCTCGTAGTCACGGCGCCCCAGGAACTCCAGCGAGCCATCCTCCAGGACTCGCGCCATGTCGCCCGTGCGGTAGAGGCGGCTGCCCGGCTCGCCGAACGGGTTCGGGATGAAGCGCTCGGCCGTCAGCGCCGGCTGGTTCCAGTAGCCCCGCGCCGTCCCCGGGCTCTCCACATGGAGCTCGCCCATGATGCCCACCGGCAGCGAGCGCAGCTCGTCATCAAGCACCAGCGCCCGGGTGTGCTGGATGGGCCGGCCAATGGGCACGAACCCCGAGCTGTGGAACTGCTCGTTCGGGTCGCAGTAGGTGATGTCGTTGACCTCGGTGCAGCCGTAGTTGAACCACGCCGTGCACGACGGCAGCGTCTCCCGCAGCTTCTCCACCAGCTCCACCGGGCACGGCTCGCCCGCGAGGATGACGTGCCGCAGGGAGCCCAGGCGCTCCGCCACGCCGTGGACGTGGGACAGGAGGGCCTCCAGGTGCGACGGGAGCGTGAACAGCCGGGTGACGCGCCACCGCTCCAGGTGGCTCACGAAGGACTCGCCGTCCTTCACCACCGCCCCGTCGATGAACGCCTGGGGCACGCCCTTCAGGAGCCCCGTGAAGAGCTCCTTCATGGAGACCGCGAAGGCCGTGGACGTCTTCTGCGCCACCACCTCGTCCTGCTCGAAGGGCACCCTCTCCCACAGGGGGTAGAGCCAGTTCAGGATCTGCTGGTGGGGAACGAGCACCCCCTTCGGGAGGCCCGTGGAGCCGGAGGTGTACATGACGTACATGAGCTGCTCCGGGGCGATGAGCACCGGGGCCTCGCTCGCGTCCGTGGACGCGGCCAGGACCTCATCCAGGTACACCCGCTGCCCGGCCGCCTTGGACAGGCGCTCGCCCAACGCACGGCCTGACAGCACCAGGTGCGGCTGCGCGTCGGCGACGATGGTGTCCAGGTACTCCTGCGGGTAGCCGGGATCGAGCGGGACGAAGCAGCCCCCCGCCTTGAGGATGCCCAGGAGCGCGACCAGCAGGTCCGGCGAGCGCTCGAACAAGAGCCCCACGCGCGTCTCCCGCTTCACCCCGCGCGCCATCAGGTGGTGGGCGACCTGGTTGGACCTCCGGTCCAGCTCCCGGTAGGTCAGGCTCCCGTCCACGCCCATGCAGGCGACCGCGTCCGGCGAGGCCTTCACCTGCGCGCTGAACAGCGCGAGGGGGCTCTTCGACACGTCCAGCCTGCCGGCCTTCGTCCCGGACGCGCCGCCCTGATGCGCGTCCTCGGTGACCAGCGGGAAGTCCGTCAGCCGGCAGTCCGGCTTGTCCACCAGGGTCTGCAGCACCTGCTGCAGGTGCGTGATGAGCCGCTGGATGGTCCGCTCGGAGAAGAGGTCCTTCGCGAACTCGACGACCACCTCCAGCGAGCTTCCGTCGCCGGCGAACTGGAGGTCGAGCTCGTTGGGCGTCGTCCGGTCCCCGAACTCGATCGCCCCCGCCCCCAGGTCGCGCCCCAGGTCCCGTGAGGTGACCGCGGGGAAGTTCTGGTGGCGCATCACCACCGGCACCAGGGGAATCTGGCTGCTGTCGCGCTGCTTCTGCAGCGCCGTGAGGATGTGCTCGAACGGCAGCGCGCGGTGCTTCATGCCCTCCAGCATCTGGGCCCGCACGCGCTGCAGCACCGTCTCCGCCGTGGGATTGCCGCTGAGGTCGACGCGGATGGCGAGGATGTTGACGAAGAAGCCAATCAGGTTCTCCAGCTCGAGGTGGTCACGGCCCGCCACCGTGGTCCCCACGCACAGGTCCTCGCGGCCCGTGTACCGGTTCAGCAGGATGGCCGTGCTGGCCATCAACGTCATGAACAGCGTCGCCTGATGGCCCTTGCTCACCTCCGACAGGCGGGCGGCCAATTCGGCCGGGAACACGTGCCGCACGCTGGCGGCACGCCAGGAC
>NZ_RAVY01000017.1:0-74426 GCF_003611625.1 Corallococcus sp. CA054B | reverse complement strand
GGGGTGGGGGTGCCCTCGCCAGCCTGGGACGGCGGGCCCTTGTCGGCGCGCGCCTTGCGCTTCTCCTCGCGGTGCTTGCGGCGGCTACCCTCCACCGGTGCTCTGCCACGACCGGTGGGCACGAAGCCCTTCCAGAGGGAGCGGTCGTACGCGCGCAGGTGGTCCGTCCAGCGCTCGTTCGGATCGCGCTGCATGGCCTCCACCCACGAGGAGATGCGCGCGTCGAGCGAGCTGAGCGTGTCGACGATCTGCGCCTCCAGCGTCACCGGCACCTTCGCGCCAGGAGCGCCGGACGCCCCCGACTGGGAGATCGCCAGGTGCGTCAGGTGCTGCTCCAGCAGCGGCGGGAAGCCGGGGATGCCCAGCGTCTTCTCGCGGATCTTCTGCGCGGCCAGCACCGCGTGGCCCACCAGCCGGCCCTCGTCGGAGGTGTCGAAGCCCTTGTCGGACGCCCCGTCGCCGCCCTTCATCACGTCGTGCAGGAACGCGCCGGCCAGCAGCAGGTCGCGGTCCGCCATGGGGTAGTGGTCCGACACGCGCAGCGTCAGGCGCATCACCGACAGGACGTGCTCGGCCAGCCCGCCGCGCCACGCGTGGTGCACGCCCTTGGCCGCGGGAGCCACCGGCAGCGCCGCGGACACCTGCGCGTCGTCCAGGAACGCCAGCAGCAGCTGCTTCACGAACGGGTCGTTGACGCGCTCGGAGACGAGCTCGCGGATCTGCCCCACCGCGCGCGGGCCACCGCCGCCGCCCTCGTGGCGCTCGGGCTTGCCCTCGGCCTGCTTCGCTTCGCCGGACTTCGCGTCGCCAGACTTGGACTCGGCCTTCGCGTCGCCGGACTTCGCGTCGCCGGACTTGGACTCGGACTTCGCCTCGGCGGGCGGGGCAGGGGGCGGCTCGAACTCCTTGGGGTCGAGCGGCTCCGGATCCAGGCGCTCCACGGCCTCCACGACGACCTGGGTGCGGCCGTGGAAGACGATGACGCTGCCCTGCACGAGGACGTAGTCACCGTTCTGGAAGACGGGTTCGAGCGCGTCCACCTTGTCGAAGATGCGCGCGTCCACCGTGCCGCTCTTGTCGGCCAGGGACAGCGACAGGAACACCTTGCCGCTGCGCGCGTTCACCTTCTCCTTCTTGGTGACGCGGAAGACGGTGTTGACCCGGTCCTTCTCGCGCAGGTCCGCCGCGTACACCTTGCGGACGGTCTCGACGGAAGCCTCCGGGGTGGAAGAGGTCGCGGCCTGGGACTCGTTTTCGGTTGTCATCGCGGCGCGGACACTAACACCGAGGAGGGCCCGTCGAGGGCGAATCAGCACGGGCCTCAGCTCACCTCGAGCGCCACCGCCTCCAGGTACTCGGCCCCTGGGGAGCCGACCGGCGCCGGGTGGTCCGGCGGCAGCCCCATCCGTAACAGCCGGAATGCGATGCGCGCCTCCTGCTCACAAGCCGTGACCACGCACTCCGTGAACGAGCCCAGCGCCAGCGGTGGGTGATATCCGACCACGAGCAGCCGTCCGCCATGGCGGGTGCGCCGCAGGGCCAGCCGCACCTGTTCGATGAAGTCCTCCTCGGACGCCACCCCCGGCGTGTCGAGCAGCACCAGGTCGAAGGTGTCCTTGAGGGCCCGGAGCACGGCCAGCGGCTCGCCCTGCTCCACCGTCACCCGGCCGAGCAGCCCGTTGGCCTCCGCGTTCTCCCGCGCCAGGTCCGCCGCGTCCGCGTTGCCGTCGAAGGCGAGGATGTGCTTCGCCCCGTGCCGCCCCGCGTGGACGAAGAGGCCGCCCACGTTGCACGCCACGTCCAGCACCCGGTCCCCGTTGCCGGTGCGTCCCAGGAAGCGGCGCAGCTCGCGGTGGTCGTACGAATAGCCCGTGCCCCGGCCGTAGGTGAGGTCCACGGTGAAGCGCGCGCCCATCTCCAGCAGGCGGCACCAGCGCGGCGGCGTGCCGTACATCACGTGCGGGCGCTGCGCGGGCAGGCCCAGCGCCTTGCGCCGGAGCGTGTCGTTGCGCAGCAGCACGGAGGCCGCCCCCGTCACCTCTCCCAGCGTGCGGGTGATCTCCTCCTGCCGCGCGTCCATGGAGCGGGTGAGCGTCTGGACGACGAAGTGCTGATCATACCGGTCCACGATGAGGCCCGGCAGCCCGTCCCCGTCATCGTTGACGATGCGGCAGAAGCGCGGGTCGTCCACCAGCCGGCCGCGGCGCTCGAAGGCGTGGCGCACGTGGCGGGGGATGAGCCCCTCCACGGACTCGTCCGGCAGGCCCAGCCGGCGCACGGCGTAGGAAGCCTGGAGGTCCACGTCTCCCAGCCCCAGGACATGCCCGTCCTCGTCCTTCAGCTGCATGGGCGTGCCGGGCTGCGGCTCGCCTTCCATGGAGATGATGTCCTCGCGGCGCAGCCAGGGGGCGCCATGGCGAAGCTTGCGAGCGGCTTCTCGGGACAGGTAGGTGCTGAGCAAGATGCGGTCCTCCTCCAGCGCGATGGAGGGCACCCCGCAGGGTGCCTTCCACCAAACATGGGCCGTGTGGGGCCTGCTGGCGGCGAGGGCCGTGCCGCTGCCCCGGAGGGCAGGGGAGGGAGCGTCGTCAGAGCACGGGAGGTGGCCGCTTGTAGGCCTTGAACGTCACCCGGGTGAGCAATCCGCTGACCACCAGGGCCAGCGCGATGCCCATCATCCGGACATTCCAGTTCGTGCCGGTGAAGAGCAGCACGAGCGCGAGCACGCCCGCCGCCACCGCGCCCACCACCGTGAGCGTCTGGGCGCGCTTGGACGCGTCCTGGCCATGGGGCTTCTTCGCCCGGGCCAGGGCGGGCAGCGAGGACGCCTTGCGCCACTTCTCCGCGCCGTCCTCGCGCACCTCGTCGTCCGGGTCCACCAGGCCCTGCAGGTAGGCCCGCTCGATGTCACCCAGCGAGGGGAACATCAGCTCACCATCGGGGCTGCGCACGCGGTACGCCATGGGTCTTCCTCCCTCCCGGCCTACCCTGCCCGGAAGGGGGCGGGGACCTCAAGCCAGCTCGGTGGCAATCTGCTCAGCGGCGCGCAGTCCATCAATGGCGGAGGACACGATCCCCCCCGCGTAGCCGCACCCCTCGCCGACCGGATACAGGCCGCGCATGGACACGGACTGCAGGTCGTCACCCCGGGTGATGCGCACCGGCGAGGACGTCCGGCTCTCGATGCCGATGAGCTTCCCCTCGTCGCTGATGAAGCCCTTCATCTTCCGGTCGAACGTGCGCAGCGCCGCCTTGAGCGACTGCGTCAGCCGCTCCGGGAAGAGCTTGTTCAGGTCCGTGTGCGCCAGGCCCGGGCGGTAGCTGGTGGCGCCGGGGGCCTTCTTCACGCGGCCGGCCAGGTAGTCCGGAATCGTCTGCGCGGGCGCGAAGAAGCGGCCTCCGCCCAGCTTGTAGGCCTCACCCTCCCAGTGCCGCTGGAACTCCAGGCCCGCGAGCGGCCCGTGGAAGCCCTCGCGCGCGAAGTCCGCGACGGACACGGACACGACGATGCCCGCGTTGGCGTACTTCGCGTTGCGCCGCGAGTTGCTCATGCCGTTGGTGCACTGCAGCCCCTCTTCGGTGGGCGTGGGCACCACGATGCCGCCGGGGCACATGCAGAACGAGTAGACGCCGCGCACCTCGCCGTCCACGTCCAGGTTCTCCGCCAGCTTGTAGTCCGCGGGCGGCAGCTTGGCGTGCTTCGCCGCGGAGCCGTACTGGATGCCGTTGATCAGCGCCTGCGGGTGCTCCGCGCGGAAGCCCAGCGCGAAGGGCTTGGCCTCCACGCTCACCCGGCCGTCGGCGGCGAAGCGCTCGTACAGCTCGCGAGCGGAGTTGCCCGGCGCCAGGATGACGCGGTCGCTCTCCAGCGTGCGCCCGTCCGCCATCTTCACGCCCGCGATGCGGCCGTCGCGGTAGAGCAGGTCGTCCACGCGCTGCTCGAAGTACACCTGGCAGCCGCCCGCGATGAGCTCTTCGCGCAGCTTCGCCACCGCGCCGGGCAGGAGGTCGGAGCCGATGTGCGGCTTGCCCTCGATGAGGATGTGGTCCGGCGCGCCGTACTTCGCGAAGGCCTCAATCACCTTGCGCACCATGGGGTGGTTGATGCGCGTGGACAGCTTGCCGTCCGTGTACGCGCCCGCGCCGCCCTCGCCGAAGTTCATGTTGCTCTCGCGGTCGAGCGACCCGTCGCGCATGAGCTTCGCCACGTCCTTGCGGCGCGTCACCACCTCCTTGCCGCGCTCCAGCAGGATGCTGCGCACGCCGCGCTCCAGGAGGCCCAGCGCGCAGAACAACCCCGCGGGGCCGGTGCCGATGATGAGCGGCAGCTTCTCCGGCTCCTTCACGCGCGGCGGCAGGTCCGGCGGAGGCGGGGCCTCGCTCACGTCCGGGGGCAGTCGCGGCGCCTTGCGGCCCGGGGCCAGCTCCACCTCCAGCGTGTAGATGTAACGCGGGCTGCCCTTCTTGCGCGCATCCAGCACCGAGCGCACCACCCGCACGGAGGCGAGGTCACTCCGGGTGACCCCCAGCTTCTCCGCGGCGCGTTGGCCGAGCAGCTCCTCCGGCTCGTCCAGCCACAGCCCGATGTTGTTCACCCGGTACGCCATTGTGTTCTGACTCCTCGATGGGGGCGCGTATGTGCTCCACCCCCCGGAGGGAATGCAAGCACTTGAAAAGACAAGATGGCCCGTGGGGTGGGTGCGTACCCGCCGATGCACCCGCCAACGCCGTTCCAGGCAGAGCGGACGCCCGGGTGCGTAACCCCCTTCGCACACTCCACGTTCCGTGCCGTCCACTTCCGGGCTTCAACCCCTGAAGACTGCTGGAGAATCCGTTCGGAAGAGAACGGCTGGCACGGAGGTTGAAGACCGTACCCGCACGCAGTCGCGGCGCCCTGACACGTGGCGTCGAATCCGGAGGCAATTCCCGTGAGCACCGACCAGAAGGGCACCCGCATCCTCGCGCGCACGTTCTTCAACCAGCTGCGCGCAAGCGGTTACACGCCGCACCAGGTCATCGGCATCGCCACGGAGCTCCTGGAGCTCGTGACGACCGACCTGAAGGAAGGCGACAAGGCGGTTGCTGCCGCCCAGTCGACGCCAGCCCCCGACTCCGGGGCGGGCTTTCAGCAGCGCGCGTAGCCCCTTAGAATCCCCTGCATCGACCCTCCGCGGGTGAGCGGGCTCCGGACTGGTTCCGGGCGCCCCACCCGCGAGGTGATGGGAGCTCGAGCAGAATTCGCCCGCACGGTCATTGACGGGTCGTCCTCGGGCCTTCAGGGCTGGGGGTGGCGACGGCGCTCGCGGGCCGCCGCGGCGGCGATGACGAGCAGCGCGGCGGTGAGCGCGGTGAAGACGAGGCTCGCGGACGTGGGCACCGTCAGCGCGAGCAGCCCCATGGCCAGCAGGAACGCGAGCACGTCCACGGCGGCGGGCCTGGGTTGGGGCAGCACGAGCACCGTGGCGCAGCCGGCCAGCGGCAGCCCCAGCGCGACCTGCCGGAAGATGGCGTCCGTGCTGGTGCGCACCGTCTCCCAGTAGTTGATCAAGATGGCGGCGAAGATGACGACCGTGCCGCCCGCGAGCACGAGCACGCCCGCCGCCGCCGCGTCCTTGGTGAGCCGGGCCTTCTCGTCGAACTGCTGCACGGCCAGGTCCACCAGCTGCTCCAGCGCGCTGTTCAGGATCTCCGCGAAGAAGATGAGCAGCACGCAGAAGATGAGCGTGACCTTCTCCGCGAGCCCCAGCGGGATGCCGCTGCCCACCAGCCCCACCAGTACGCCGGAGATGAGGTGGATGCGCATGTTGCGCTGCCAGGCCACGGTGTGGATGAGCCCTGCCCACGCATGTCCGAACGAGGCGAACAGGCCGTTGCTGCGGCGGGAGGGAAACTGGGGATGAGGGGATACAGGAACGGTCATCGGAAGGTGAAGGGGTGGGCAGGCTAGCACCCACGGGTCCGATTGAAGCGGGGGAGTGAAGGGGTAAGGTCGACCGCGTGATGCGAACGTTCCTTCCGTCCTGGTCGCGCTCGCTGGCGCTGACCCTGCTTTGCACCTCCGTCCTCGCTCACGCGCAGGGCACTCCCGAAGCGTTTGAAGGCGACGACCTGGGGTTGGAGCCGCCGGGTGTTCAATACCTGCCAGCTCCGGCCCCCCGGGCGCACGAGCAGCGCCGCCTGTCGCCGGACGCGCCCGCCGTGGTGCGGCGTGAAACGCGAGCCGCGAAGTCCAACGTGAAGGCCGCGGGTGTGCCGCAGACGCGGCGGGGCGAGGGCGCGCTGTCCGGCAAGGTCATCTACCTGAGCCCGGGCCACGGCTTCTACCGCGACAACGGCCTGAAGCGCTGGGCGACGCAGCGGCCCAACACCTGGGGCGTGGTGGAGGACTTCATCTCCGTGGAGGTGGTGTCGCAGGAGCTGCAGCCCATGCTGATGGCGGCGGGCGCCACGGTGGTGTCCGTGCGTGAGACGGACCTGAACCCGCTCATCGCCACCGTGGACAACGGCGGCACGGGCTACGTGGAGAGCGGGGACGCCGCGCGCTTCCACGCCTCCACTCAGAAGGGCTGGGCGCCTCCGCCCGTGCCCATGGGCAACGGGGTGGAGCCCTTCACGCTGGGCACCACGCGCACGCTGGACACGGCGGCCACCTCCACCGCGAAGGCGACGTGGACGCCGGACGTGCCGGCGGACGCGGCCTACAACGTCTACGTCTCCTACGGCTCCGACCCCACGCGCGCGACGGACGCGCACTACGTGGTGAAGCACGCGGGCGGGGAGAGCCACTTCCGCGTGAACCAGCAGCGCCACGGCGGGACGTGGGTGCTGCTGGGGCGCTTCTACTTCAAGGCGGGCCAGCACCCGGAGTCCGGCGCGGTGGTGCTGGAGAACGACTCGGCGCAGGGCACGGGCGCGACGCTGTCCGTGGACGCGGTGCGGCTGGGCGGTGGGCGCGGCCTGATGGGTGACGCGGCGCAGGGACCGCTCCTGCGTCCGCGCTTCGAGGAGAGCGGGCGCTACCACGTGCAGTACAGCGGGGCGCCCTTCAGCGTGTACGCACCGTCGGGGGCCAACGCGCTGTCCAACGAGCGCAACGCGGACGTGACGTCCCGGCCGCGCTTCGCCGCGTGGCTGCACGAGGAGGGCGAGGACGCCGTCTACGTCGCGTGGCACACCAACGCGGGCACGTCCGGCACGGTTCGGGGGACGGAGGCCTACGTCTACGGGCCGAACCCGGTGGACGGAACGCTCAACTTCACCGGCGTGAAGGACAGCGACGTGATGGCGCGCGCGCTCTTGTCGCAGCTTGAAACGGACCTGAAGCGCGAGGTGGATCCGAACTGGCGGGTGCGTGCCCTGCGCTCGGCGAACCTGGGCGAGGTGAACCCCACGCACAACCCGGAGATGCCCAGCGTGCTCCTGGAGATGGCGTACCACGACAACACGACGGACGCGGCGAGCCTCAAGGAGGCCCGCGTCCGCCACGTGGCCGCGCGCGCCATCACCCAGGGGCTCATCAAGTACTTCGCGACCCGCGACGGTGCGGCGGTGCACCTGCCGCCGGAGACGCCGGGAGCGGTGGTGGCGCGCAACGCGACGCCCGGCGCGGTGGAGGTGAAGTGGACCGCGCCCCCGCAGGTCGCGTCGGAGGAGGGCCGCGACGCCCCCACGGCCTACCGGCTCTACCAGAGCGCGGACGGCTTCGGCTGGGATGAGGGCACGGAGGTCCAGAACACGTCGGCCACCGTCACGCTGTCGCCCGGCACGCTGCGCTACTTCCGCGTGGCGGCGGTGAACGCGGGCGGCGAGTCCTTCCCGTCCGCCACGGTGGGCGTGCGGG
Organism: Corallococcus sp. CA054B; assembly: GCF_003611625.1. Lineage (NCBI taxonomy): Bacteria > Pseudomonadati > Myxococcota > Myxococcia > Myxococcales > Myxococcaceae > Corallococcus > Corallococcus sp. CA054B. The sequence goes on along the minus strand of NZ_RAVY01000017.1, from coordinate 66,586 downwards.
TAGGGGACACCGCGCCGGTGCTGCTGGTCAACGCGTACGAGCGCCTGGACGCGACGGTGGCGTGCGGCGAGGAGCTGGAGACGCCGTACGACCTGGAGGCCCCGCTGCGCGTCTACCTGGAGGCGATGAACGACGGCAGCTACCTGCGCCAGCACGGCGCGGCGTTCGCGCAGTCGGCGGTGGCCTTCGACAGCGCGACGGGCAACGCGGTGGCGGCGGGGCTGGTGTCGCCCACGGGCTACCGGCTGGTGGACTGGTCCACCGGGCGCGGAGGCGTGGGAGGGGCGGGCCTGACGCGGGCGGAGCAGGACGCCCTGCGCGCGTTCGTCACCGGGGGCGGGCACCTGATGCTGTCGGGTGGACGCACGGTGTCCACGCTCGCGGCGGGGAGCGCGGACGACAAGCTGTTCCTCACGGACATCCTCCGGGCGTCCCTAGCGGAGGGGGCGCCGGCGGCCCGGGTGGAAGGCTCGGCGGGCGGGCTCCTCGCGGACCTGGCGGCCACGCCGCTGGCGGATGGGACGCTCGGCGCCTACCCGGTGGGGGTGACGGACGTGCTGGCGCCCACGGGCGGCGGCGCGGACGTGCTGCGCTACACCGGCACGTCGCTGGGCGCGGGCGTGCACTCCACGGGCACGGCGCCCGCGGGCCAGGTGCTGGTGCTGGGCTTCCCGTTCGAGGGCCTTGCGTCCAATCGTGAGCGTTCGCGGCTGGTGGGCGCGTTCCTGGTGCGCTCGGGAATCGTCGCCCAGGCGCCGGCCCTGCCCGACGCGGACGTGACGCCCGCGGTCAGCCCCCGGCCGCTCTCGTCCTGCGTGGCGGTGCGGGAGGTGGATCCGCATCCGCCCGTGCAGCCGCCTCCGCCTCCGCCGCCGCCGGAACCCACGGTCGTTCCAACGCTCCCGAGCGACTATTCCCCCAAGGGGGACAGCGGCTGCGGATGCGGGGCCGGCGCGGGAACGGCCTCCGGGCTCTGGCTGTTGGTCGGGGTGATTGTTCAGCTCCGGCGTGCACGCGCGAAAGCGACTCACGCGAAGCGTTGACTCGGCGGGGGCGCCTGCCTACGGTCGCCCGCCTTCTTTACGAGATTCATGACGGTGGGCCGCGAAGGCCCACTCCTTCAAGGGGACGGAAAAAACCATGGCCATCAAGCTCGCCATCAACGGCTTCGGTCGTATCGGTCGCTGCATCCTGCGCGCCGCGCTCAGCCGCAAGGAAGACCTCGAGATCGTCGCCATCAACGACCTCGACAAGCCGTCGGCGCTGGCCCACCTGTTCAAGTACGACTCCGTGCACCGCACGTGGCCGGGTGAGGTTTCGCACACGGACAAGGGCATTGTCGTGAACGGCAAGGAGATCGCCGTCACCGCGGAGAAGGACCCCTCCGCGCTGCCCTGGAAGAACATGAACGTGGACGTGGTGATGGAGTGCACCGGCCGCTTCACGGCCCGTGACGCCGCCGCCAAGCACCTGGCCGCGGGCGCCAAGAAGGTCATCATCTCCGCGCCGGCCAAGGGCCCGGACATGACCATCGCGTACGGCATCAACCACCACGAGTACGACCCGGCCAGGCACCACATCGTCTCCAACGCCTCGTGCACCACCAACTGCCTGGCGCCCATCGCCAAGGTGCTGGTGGACAACTTCGGCGTCGAGAAGGGCCTGATGACGACGGTGCACAGCTACACCAACGACCAGCGCATCCTGGACCTCACCCACGAGGACATGCGCCGCGCCCGCGCCGCCGCGCTCTCCATGATCCCCACCAGCACCGGCGCCGCGAAGGCCATCGGTGAGGTGATCCCGTCGCTCAAGGGCAAGATGCACGGCATCTCCGTCCGCGTCCCCACCCCGAACGTGTCCCTGGTGGACCTGACGGTGAACACCACCAAGAAGGTCACGCCCGAGGAGGTCATCGCCGCGATGAAGGCCGCCGCCAACGGCGCGCTCAAGGGCGTGCTGGAGTTCAGCGACGCGCAGACGGTGTCGGTGGACTACAACGGCAACCCGCACTCGGCCATCTTCGACGCGACCAACTGCTTCGTGATGGGCGACAACATGCTCAAGGTCATGGCCTGGTACGACAACGAGTGGGGCTTCTCCAACCGCATGGTCGACACGGCGAAGTTCCTCGTGTCCAAGGGCGTGGCGTAAAGCCTCCCCGCACCGGCACCCCAGGCTGACCGAGACAGGCACAAGGGACACCCAAGATGATCCGCTACATCGATGACCTGCAGTTGACCGGCAAGCGCGTCTTCATCCGCGTGGACTTCAACGTCCCGCTGGAGGGGCGCCGCGTCACCGACGACACCCGCATCCGTGAAGCGCTCCCCACCATCCGGCGCGCGCTGGAGATGGGCGGCAAGGTCATCCTGGCGTCCCACCTCGGTCGGCCCAAGGGGGCGGACCCCAAGCTGTCCACGGTGCTCGTCGCGGAGAAGCTGGCGGAGCTCCTGGGCGGCAAGCACGAGGTCATCCACGCGGACGACTGCGTGGGTGACAACGTGAAGAAGCAGGTGAATGACCTGAAGGCGGGGCAGGTGCTCCTCCTGGAGAACCTGCGCTTCCACAAGGAGGAGGAGGCGAACGACGAGGCCTTCTCGCGCGAGCTGGCGGCGCTGGCGGACGTCTACGTCAACGACGCGTTCGGCACGGCGCACCGCGCGCACGCGTCCACGGCCGGCATGGTGCCCTTCGTGAAGGAGAAGGCGGCCGGCTTCCTGATGCGCAAGGAGATCGAGTACCTGGGCGACAAGGTCCTGCGCAATCCGCAGAAGCCCTTCGTGGCCATCCTGGGCGGCTCCAAGGTGAGCGACAAGATCAAGGTGATTGAAAGCCTGCTGCCCAAGGTGGACGCGCTGCTCGTGGGCGGCGCCATGGCGTACACCTTCCTGAAGGCGCAGGGCATCGAAGTGGGCAAGAGCCGGGTGGAGGAGGGCGACAAGCTGGCGCTGGCGGCGAAGCTGCTGGACACGGCCAAGCGCCTGAAGACGCCGCTGGTGCTGCCCATCGACCACATCGTCTGCGCGGACCCGGACGGCAAGGGCCCGGTGCAGGAGACGCCGGATCAGGTGGTGCCCGCGGACCTGATGGGCCTGGACATCGGGCCCAAGACCCGCGCCATGTACACGCAGCGCATCCGCGACGCGAAGACGGTGGTGTGGAACGGGCCCATGGGCCGCTTCGAGGTCGACAAGTTCGCGGAAGGCACGCGCTCGGTGGCCGCGGCGATGTCCATCAACAAGGACGCCGTCACGGTGATTGGCGGCGGCGACAGCGCGGCGGCGGTGGAGCAGATGGGCTACGCGGACAAGATGAGCCACGTGTCCACGGGTGGTGGCGCGTCGCTGGAGTTCCTGGAGGGCCAGCCGCTGCCTGGCATCAAGGCGCTGGAGACGAAGTAGGGCACCCACGCGGTACGCACCGGGGGAGACACCTCGATGGCTCGTCGGAAGATCGTCGCTGGCAACTGGAAGATGAACAAGACGGTGCCGGAAGCGCTCGCGCTGGTGCGGGAGCTTCGCGGAGCGGTGGCGGCAATGGGCGACAAGGTGGAGGTGGCCATCGCGCCCCCGTTCGTCGCGTTGCAGCCCCTGCACGTCGCGCTGGAGGGGGCGCCCCTCCAGCTGGCGGCGCAGAACTGCCACTGGGAGTCCTCGGGCGCCTTCACGGGTGAAATCAGCGCGCCGATGCTGGCGGAGCTGGGGTGTGCCTACGTCATCGTGGGGCACTCGGAGCGCCGGCAGTTCTTCGGTGAGACGGACGCCACGGTGAACAATCGGGCCAAGGCGGTGAAGGCCGCCGGGATGACGCCCATCGTGTGCGTGGGCGAGACGCTGGCCGAGCGCGAGTCGAACCAGACTCTGACGGTGGTGGAGCGCCAGGTGCGGGGCGCGCTGGAGGGCTTCTCCGGGGCGGACGTGGCGACGTTCGTGCTGGCGTACGAGCCGGTCTGGGCGATTGGGACGGGCCGGACGGCGACGACGGCGCAGGCGCAGGAGGTCCACGCGGCGATCCGGGGCCTGCTGACCCGGATGTACGACGAGGGGACGGCCGAGCGGGTCCGGATCCAGTACGGCGGCAGCGTGAAGCCGGACAACGCGGCGGAATTGCTGGGTCAGCCGGACGTGGATGGGGCGCTCGTGGGGGGAGCGAGCCTCAAGGCGGCGGACTTCGTGGCCATCGTGAAGGCGGCTGGCTGAAGCCGTCATCCCCGTTAGAAGTTGTCACCCGTTGACCACTTTGTGTAGGTTGCGCCCTCTTTTCACGGAGCGTTTGGAACACCCATGCTGACCTTCTTCACGATCGTGCACGTCCTGCTCTGCGTGTTCATGATCTTCGTCATCTTGCTGCAGCCGGGGAAGGACGCCGGCATGGGTTCCGCCCTCGGTGGCGGCGCCGCGACGAGTGCCTTCGGTGGGCGCGGCGCGGTGACCTTCTTGAGCAAGCTGACGGGCGTCTGCGCCGGCTTGTTCTTCCTGACCTCGCTGGGCCTGTCGTTCGTGGGCCTGCGCGGTTCGGTGGCCGCGGGCGGTTCCGTGGCAACGCCGCCGGCGAAGACGGCCCCGGCGACCCCGGGAGCCACGACGCCGGCTCCTGCTGCGCCGGGAGCGGTGGAGCAGGAGCGTTCCGCGACGCCGCCGGCGGAGGGCCAGCAGGCTCCCGCGCCGACGACGCCGGCTCCGGCGCCCGCGCAGTAGCTGTCAGGAAGCATCGGATTCACGCGACCGTTGAAATGGTTGTTGCGTGAATCCACGGGGTCCGGTAGATGGACCCCGCCGAAACGCCCAGGTGGTGGAACTGGTAGACACACCATCTTGAGGGGGTGGCGCCGAAAGGTGTGCGGGTTCGAATCCCGCCCTGGGCACTCCGAACAAGAGCCTCCGAGTCGAAAGACTCGGGGGCTTTTGTCGTTTTGGGGGCTTGGCTTCCTGCCTATGTGTCCCTGGGGCGCACGTTGAAGGCCCGTACCGCGTCCGCCTTCAAGTCCGAGCTGCGGTGGGCGTGTAGCGCAGTCATCTCGATGGTCGCGTGCCACATCAGTTCCTGGACGGCCTTGAGAGGCACTCCGCGCATAGCGAGGTGGCTGGCGAAGGTTGTGGCGCAGCGTGTGACACCCAATGGGGCGGATGCCCGCCCGCGTGGCATTGCGGAGGATGGCCTCCGCGCAGGTGTGCTGTGGGTGGTGGATGAAGCCATCGTCCCGCAAGGGGAACACCCACGGCGAGTCGATGCGCCGCGGGTACTCCCGGAGGACCTTTCCACCTTGGGCACCGCGTTGAGTCGCCGAACTCCTGGGCGAGGGCCAGGTGCTTGCGCAGGGGCGTCAGCAGGTTGTTGACGCACTTCTTGGCGAGCCCCGCCTTCACCTTCTGCGCCTTGAACGCCTCGATTCATGCGGTGTCGATCTGGTCCAGCTTCAGGTGGCCGAAGGCGGGGACCAAGTGCTTGCGCAGGATGTCCACCTTGCTCTTCGCGGTGGAGACCTTGTTGTTCGTGCGTGCTTGAGGAACTATTCCTGGCACTACTCCAGGGTCGTGGGCCGAGCAGCGTGCGGCGTGGGCGGGCGTTGTCCACGCAGGTAGGACGGTCCTCCCCACATCCGACCTTTCCGATTCTAGTCGGGTCTTGTTGGCAGATTTCGGCCCAGATAGCTTGCTCGCCTAGCCGAGGTCCATCCACAGCCGGAGCTGCGTCGATGACAAGCGAGCCGTGGGTCTCCGTCGAGGACGTCGCGAAGCACCTGGGCGTGGCGAAGGACTCCGTCTACCGCTAGATCGAAACACGCAGCCAGCTCACGAGATCGGCCGCCTCTGGAAGTTCAAGCTGTCCGAGGTCGACGAGTGGGCCCGCGCGGGTGGCGCCGGACACGAAGGGCTTGAGCAAGACAAGGAACGTCGCTGATGGCTATCAAGAAGTCTGACCTCTACTCCTCGATCTGGGCGTCGTGCGACGAGCTCCGTGGCGGCATGGATGCTAGCCAGTACAAGGACTACGTCCTGTTCATGCTGTTCATCAAGTACATCACGGACAAGTACGGGAACAGCACCGATTTCGCCCCGCCCGTGACCATCCCGATGGGCGCGAGCTTCAAGGACATGATCGCCCTCAAGGGCAACAGCGACATCGGCAACAAGATCAACACCCAGATCATCCAGCCGCTCATCGACGCCAACGCCCGTCTGGCCCGCAGCGACTTCCCCGACTTCAACGACCCGAACAAGCTCGGCGAAGGCCCGGCGATGGTCGCTCGCCTGACCAACCTGATCGGCATCTTCCAGAAGCCTGAGCTCGACTTCTCGCAGAACCGCGCCGACCACGACGACCTGCTCGGCGACGCCTACGAATACCTCATGCGCCACTTCGCAACCGAGAGTGGCAAGAGCAAGGGCCAGTTCTACACGCCGTCCGAGGTCAGCCGCGTCATCGCCAAGGTGATCGGCATCTCGAAGGCGAACACCAAGGCCTCGACGACCGCCTACGATCCGACCTGCGGTTCGGGCTCGCTGCTCCTGAAGGTCGCGGCCGAGGCAGGCAAGCACATCACGCTGGAGGGGCAGGAGAAGGACGTCACCACGGCGGGCTTGGCCCGCATGAACATGATCCTTCACGACTTCCCGACCGCGAACATCCTCTCGGGGAACACGCTGGCCGCACCGAAGTTCAAGGACGACAAGCAACTCCGGACCTACGACTACGTCGTCGCCAATCCGCCGTTCTCCGACAAGACGTGGACCACCGGACTCACACCATCGAACGACCCCTTCCAGCGCTTCTTGTGGGGAGAGCCGCCCGCCAAGCAGGGCGACTACGCCTACCTGCTCCACATCGTCCGCTCGATGAAGAGCGCGGGCAAGGCGGCCTGCATCTTGCCCCACGGCGTCTTGTTCCGCGGCAACGCCGAGGCTGTCATTCGCGAGAAGCTCGTTCGCTCGGGCTACCTGAAGGGCATCATCGGTCTGCCCGCCAACCTATTCTACGGAACGGGCATCCCCGCATGCATCATCGTGCTCGACAAGGAGAACGCTGCGGGCCGCAAGGGCATTTTCATGATCGACGCCGCCAAGGGCTTCACCAAGGACGGCCCGAAGAACCGCCTTCGCGAGCAAGACATTCACCGCATCGTCGATACCTTCGTGAAGCAGGTCGATGTGCCTCGCTATGCACGCATGGTGCCGATCGACGAGATCGCCGACGCGAAGAACGACTTCAACCTGAACCTGCCGCGCTACATCGACAGCAGTGAGCCCGAAGATCTGCACAACATCGACGCCCACCTGCGCGGCGGCATCCCCGAACGAGATCTCGACTCACTCGAGGCGTACTGGAAGGTGCTGCCCAGCGTGCGCGGCCTGCTGTTCGAGTCCGCCGGGCGCCCGGGCTACGCGCGATTGAAAGTACCGCTTGCCGGCGTGAAGGCCTCGATTTTTGGCCACGCCGAGTTCGCCGCGTTCCAGCACCGGGCGACGAAGACCTTTGCCGACTGGCGCAAGACGGCGAGGTTGAAGCTCATCGAGTTCGGCAAGGGCGGGCACCCGAAGGCGCTGATCGAGAACGTCGCCGAGGAGCTGCTCACCACGTTTCGTTCGGTGCCGTTGCTCGACGCCTACGACGTCTACCAGCACCTGATGAGCTACTGGGCCGAGGCGATGCAGGACGACTGTTACCTGCTCGCCGCCGACGGCTGGGTGGCGGTTCCTGGGCGGATTGTCGAGACCGACAAGAAGGGCAAGAAGAAGGACAAAGGCTGGGCGTGCGACGTTGTTCCCAAGGCCCTCATCGTGACTAGCTACTTTGCGAGGGAGCAGGCTGCTCTCGACGCCAAGCAGGCCGAGCTCGAGGCCACTGAGTCGGCGATCGCCGCTCTGGAGGAAGAGCACGGCGGCGAGGAGGGCTTCCTCGGTGCGCTCGACAAGATTGCCAAGGCGGAGATCAACGCGCGGCTCAAGGAGATCAAGGGAGACAAGGACGCCAAGGAGGAGCGCGGGGTGCTCGAACAGTGGCTCCAGCTCACGGAGAGCGCGGCGTCGCTCAGGCGCGCGGTGAAGGAGCAGGACGCCGCCCTCGACGCGCTGGCGCTCGGCAAGTACCCCAAGCTCACTCAGGCGGACATCAAGACGTTGGTCATCGACGACAAGTGGATGGCCCAGTTGTCGGCTGCTGTGCAGGGCGAGCTTGACCGCGTCTCGCAGTCGCTCGCTGCCCGCGTGCGCGAGCTGGCCGAACGCTATGTCACGCCACTGCCGAATCTCGCCGACGACGTGGCGGACCTCACGAAGCGCGTTGAAGCTCATCTCAAGAACATGGGGGCGTCGTGGGCTTGAAGCCTGGATACAAGCAAACCGAAGCGGGGCCCCTTCCGAAGGATTGGGACGCAACGCGACTTGGTGCCTTCGTGAAGATCACCAGTGGAGCCAGTCCGTCACTGTTTCGCTTCTCCGGAAGCGGCATCCCCTACTTCAAAGTCGAGCAACTGAGTAATTCAGAGAAGTACCTCAGCGCCACCGATACCCCGTACCAGTTCGAGCGCGGAGACACAGTTCCGGCCAACAGCGTCGTCTTCGCCAAGAGGGGAGCAGCAATTGCGCTGAATAAAGTTCGGATCCTCAAAGAAGAATCGTTCATGGACACGAACTTGATGGCGTTGACGCCGCAGGGCGGCCTTGACTGCGAGTACCTCTACTACGCACTTGCCCACATCGGACTGTGGCGGTTCGCAGACACGACGTCAGTTCCTCAGATCAACAACAAGCACGTCAAGCCGCTGCCGTTCCCGTTGCCGTGTCCTGACGAGCAGAAGGCAATCGCAGGCGCGCTCGCAGACGTCGACGCCCTGCTCGAGGGGCTCGACCGGCTCATCGGCAAGAAGCGCGACATCAAGCAGGCCGCGATGCAGCAACTCTTGACCGGCCAGACCCGGCTGCCGGGTTTCAGCGGCGAGTGGAAGTTCGTGCGACTTGGCGACCACGTCACGTTCCTGCGAAACGGAGTGAATTCGCGCGCCGAGTTGCTGCCCGAAGGCAGCGTTCGCTACCTGCACTATGGGGACATTCACGCCTCTGGCGCCACCCATATAGCGGCACGTGACCTTCCCTTCCTTCCATCCGCCAAGGCTTCGCGACTCGACCGACTGCGAGATGGCGACCTCATTTTTGCCGATGCGTCCGAGGATCTTGAAGGCGTAAGCAAGTCGGTTGAACTGAGAGACATCGGCGACCCGGTTGAAGTTGTTTCTGGCCTGCACACGATCGCGGCCAGATTTGACAAGGCGGTTTTGGCGGATGGCTTCAAGGGGTTCCTTCAGTACATCCCTATGTTCGCGGCCCACCTTCGACGTCTCGCTGCCGGAACGAAGGTGTACGCCACGAATCGTGCGCACGTCGCGAGCGCAGAAATTCCTCTGCCTTCGACCAACGAGCAGCGTGCGATCGCGAAGGTCCTTTCCGACATGGATGCGGAGCTCGCCGCGCTGGACGCACGACGGGACAAGACCCGGAACCTGAAGCAAGCGATGATGCAGGAGTTGCTGACCGGCAAGACGCGGCTCGTCCCCACAGGAGGCGCCCGTGTCTAAGAAGCCCCGCTCCGAGCGCAAGACCCAGGATCGAGTCATCGCGCTGTTCACAGACGACAAGCGCGAGGGCAACCTCGGCTACTACTTCCTCGGCAACCTCTCGAAGGAAGAGAAGAACCGCTGCGTGCGGCCCGAGCTGGAGCTGAACCTTGAGCGGCGCGGCTACTCGGCGGCACACATTACGCGCGCCATCGAAGAGCTGCACAAGGCCATCGACTCGACGGGCACCACGCTCTACGCCGCCAACCTCCGCACGTATCAGCTCCTGCGCTACGGTGTGCAGGTCAAGGTAAGCGAAGCGCGGCCGCACGAGACCGTGCACCTCATCGACTGGGAGCATCCCGAGGAGAACGACTTCTTCTTGGCGGAGGAGGTCACACTCAAGGGCGGGCACGAGCGGCGCCCCGACCTGGTCCTGTACATTAACGGCCTCGCCATCGCGGTGATCGAGCTGAAGCGCAGCTCGGTGGAGAGCGCCGACGGCGTGCGGCAGCTCATCACAAACCAGGAAGAGATCTTCAACAAAGCCTTCTTCAGCACGGTGCAGCTCGTGCTCGCGGGCAGCGACTCGCAGGGCCTGCGCTATGGCACGACGGGGACCCCGGAGCAGTTCTTTGTCGAGTGGAAGGACGAGGCGCCAAAGGCCACGCAGCCCGCCGAAGGCGCACTGCTCGACCGGCCGCTCGCGCAGCTGTGCAACAAGACTCGGCTGCTCGACCTCCTTCGTAACTTCATCATCTTCGACGGCGGCCAGAAGAAGGTACCGAGGCAGCACCAATACTTCGGCGTGAAGGCGACGCAGGAGCGCATCGGCAAGCGCGAGGGTGGCGTCATCTGGCACACCCAAGGCAGCGGTAAGAGCATCTTGATGGTGCTCATTGCCAAGTGGCTGCTGGAGCACGACCCCGAGGCGCGCATCCTCATCATCACCGACCGCGACGAGCTCGACAAGCAGATCGAAGGGGTGATGAAGAACGCGGGCGTCATCGCCCTGGAGTCCGTTTCGCCGCGCATCGCCTCGCGCGCGGAGTTCGTCGAGAAGCTCGGGGCCGCGACGCCGCGCCTCCTGTGCGCGCTCATCCACAAGTTCGACGTCTCCGACCTGAAGGGCGAGCCGCCGCCCGTGAAGGGACGCTTCTACGTCTTCGTCGACGAGTGCCACCGCACGCAGGGCGGCGACATGAACAAGCAGATGCAGCGCTGGCTCGAGAGCGCCATCTTCATCGGCTTCACGGGCACGCCGCTGCTCCGCAAAGACAAGGTGATGACGCGCGACGTGTTCGGCACGTACATCCACACGTACAAGTTCCACCAGGCCGTCGCCGACAAGGTGGTGCTCGACCTGAAGTACGAGGCGCGCGACGTGCCGCAGCGGCTCACGTCGCGGGCGGCCATCGACAAGTGGTTCGAGCAGAAGACCAAGAGCCTCAACAACTTCCAGAGGGCGGTGCTTCGCAAGCGCTGGGCAACGATGGAAGAGCTGATGAGCGCGGGCGAACGCAAGCAGCGCATCATCGCCAACATCATCGAGGACTTCAGCCTCAAGCCGCGCCTGAACAATGATCGCGGTACGGCAATCCTCGTCGCGCCGTCGATCTACGACGCCTGCCACTACTTCCGGCTCTTCCAGAACACGAGCTTCGGCACGTACTGCGGCATCATCACGTCATACGAGCCGAACCACAACGCCATCTCTCGCGAGCCAGCGAACAGCGACGAGCGCTACAAGTTCGACACCTACACGCAGCACGTCCTCAAGAAGGGGCAGACGACGAAGCAGTACGAAGACGAAGTGAAGCGGCGCTTCATCGAGGAGCCCGCGAACATGAAGTTGCTCATCGTCGTCAGCAAGCTGCTCACGGGCTTCGACGCGCCAAGCTGCACGTACATCTACCTCGACAACGAGCTGCGCGATCACAACCTGTTCCAGGCCATCTGCCGCACCAACCGCCTCGACGGAGAAGACAAGGACTACGGCCACATCGTCGACTTCAAGGAACTCTTCGGCGACGTGCAGCAGGCCATTGCCGTCTACAGCTCCGACGAACTGGACATCGACGACGGTGGCGACGCAGAGAACAATGTCCACCTCAAGAACTGGCTCGAAGAGGGGAAGAAGAAGCTCGACGAGGCACGTGAGGCGCTGCGCTACCTGTGCGAGCCGGTCGCGAATCCACGCGAGGTGGAGCAGTTCCTTCACTACTTCTGCGGCGACGCCGCGAACCCGAACGCGCTGAATGAGACCGAGCCGCTGCGTATCTCGTTCTACAAGGCGGTGGCCGTCTTCGTTCGCGCCTTCGCGGCCGTCGCGCAGGACCTCGCAGCGGCCGGCTACTCCGACGCGGAAGCGGCCACCTTGCAGAAGGAGGTAGAGCTCTACGGAGACCTCCGCGCCGCCATCAAGAAGCACTCCGGCGAGGAGCTCGACATCAAGCCCTACGAGGCGGACATGCGCCACCTCATCAACACGTACATCCAAGCCGATCCTGCCGCCGAACTCGGTGAGCTGGGTGAGATGTCGCTGACCGAGCTGATCATTGAGACTGGCATACACGACGCCATCGCCAAGAAGCTGAACGAGAAGGGCAAGCTCTCGAAGAACGCGATCGCCGAGGGCATCATCAACAACGTCCGCAAGACGATCATCCGCGACCAGCTCACCGATCCCAGGTTCTACGAGCAGATGTCGAAGCTACTCGATGACCTCATCAAGCAGAGCCGCGCCGACGCGGCGGCCTACGAGGAGTTCCTGCGCAAGTCAGAGGCGCTCGTGAAGCGGCTCGCGGCGAGGCAGCCCGAGGCGGGCATCCCTGCTGCGCTGCACGGCAAGCACGAGGCCTCGGTGTTGTTCAACAACCTGGGGAGCATCGCGGCGACGAACTTCAAGTGCCCGACGAGCGACGATGAGAAGGCTGCGCTTGCCTTGCAGATCGATGTCGTCGTGCGCGAGCGTGCCCCGGCCGGATGGAAAGGCGATCAGGCGCGCGAGGCGCAGGTCTTGAACGCGCTGTTTCCGCTCCTTGACCGAGACAGGACGGCGACCCAGGCCCTCTTCGAGATCATCAAGAACCAGCCGGGGTACTGAGGATGCTGATGGCCGAGACGCTCCAAATTGGCGAGATCGCCATCGAGATGACCCGGAAGGACGTCAAGCACGTTCACCTCTCGGTGCATCCGCCGGCGGGCCGAGTCAGTCTGGTCGCGCCGAGGGCCACTCGTGTCGAGGTCGCGCACGCCTACGCGATTTCGAAGCTGGGGTGGATCAGGGAGCAACGAGCAAGGCTGCAGGCCCAGGCGCGAGAGACGCCGCGACGCTTCGTCGAACGCGAGAGTCACTACGTCTGGGGGCGGCGTTATCTGCTGACGCTCGTCGAGGCCGACGAGAAGCCCGGCGTTCGTCTCGGCCACCGCAGGATCACGCTTCGCGTGCGGCCGGGCACAAGCGCGGCGAAGCGCGCGGACATCATCCACGACTGGCACAAGACGTTGCTCCACGAGGTGGTGCCGCCCCTCATAGCGAAGTGGGAGGCGAAGCTCGGGGTCAGCGTCACCGGCTACTACCTCCAGCGCATGAAGACGAAGTGGGGAGGTTGCAACCATCGGGTGGGCAATATTCGGCTCAACACCGAACTGGTTAAGAAGCCCAAGGACCTCGTGGAGTACGTGGTCGTCCACGAGTTGCTGCACCTGATCGAACCGACCCATAGCGAGCGCTTCATCGGCCTCTTAGACAAGCATTACCCCTCGTGGAGAGAGGCACGCGCGGAGCTCAACGCCTTGCCGCTCGCCGCGGAGAATTGGCGCGAGTAGCTGGTGATCGGCGGGGAGGCGTCTGCTTGGGAGAGCACTCCGGCCTCCAAAAAGAACCACGCCTCGATGCGTAAGCTGGCGCTCGTGCCCGCCGTCCCTCAGGAGCCGAAGCATAGGCCAGGACCAGCGCGATCTGAGTCTGCGCTGTTCCCGGAGAACGACAGTATGCTACGGCCGAGGGTCCTCGCCTTCGTGGGCATGGAGGTGGACAATGCGCGCTGACGTCCTGCTGCTTGCCCTTGCCGCGTTGGTGACAGGTTGCGTCTCAGTGTCGCCCACGCCTCGTCCAGGCGCGAGCTTGAGCTACACGGAGCGCCCAGCCCCCGCGTCACAGTGGGCGCAGGAGCCGCGTGAGGAGGAGCCTCCCATTCGGGCCTCATCGCGGACCGCCCTTTCCACTTCCAGGGAGCGAGATCGGATGGCGGGCCACCGGAACGTCCGCGAGGAAGCGGCGGGCGAAGGCTCGCGAGCAATGGCAGGGGCCGTGGGCGGCAGCCTTGCTCGCCGGGACACGAAGCAAGATGCGTGGGAGAAGCTCCTCGTGGACGCAGGACTGGAGACCCTGGACGCGCGGCCCCTGGCCGTTGGCGGGCTGACACCCACGCAGGCCGCGCGGCTGCTGGGGCAACTGATGCAGAAACCCGTGACGCTGGGCAACTTCCCTCCGCGAATGGCGGCGGGTTTCCTGCTGCGGGAAGTGCTGGAGGGCGGCGAGGTTTCGCGGGAGGAGCTGCTGCGCCGGGTGGAGCGCTTCTCCCGGGAGCAGGTGGCCGTCCTCCGGCCGGATGGCTATCTCGCGTGGGCCCTCAATGGAAACACGCAGCAGAAGGTGGCGCCGGTCGAATGGAAGGACGGAGCGTTTCGCGCGCACGGCTTCGAACTGGGGCGCTTTTACAGCGGCAAGGGCGGTGTCTTCCGGCAAGTCGATGCCCAGCTCCAGGCTTCGGACTGGCGGCCCCTGGCCGAGGTGTACAGCGACGCGGATGTCATCAGTCGCTCGCTGGATGGGGCACAGGATGCCTTCGTGGATTTGTACCACGCACTGGGGCAGGCCCTCTCCCGCCCCGTGGACAGCATGAAGGCGCTGAGCCACCTGCCGGCCGGTATCGCGGCCCTCATCGCGTCGTCGCCCGCGTACTGGGAGCGCTTTCGGTACATGACTCGGGGCGAGCAGATCCGCGAGGTGGCGCGGCTTGCGACGAGCTTCATCGCGACCTGGGGCGCAGCGTCGGCCACGACGCGGACGTTGACGGGCTTGTCTGCCGGCGTCGAAGCCACGGTGCCGGTGCTCTCGCTTTCAGTGGAGGGGGCGCTGGTCGTCGAGCGCGTCGCGGTGCCGGTGGGGCGCGCGGCGTCGGTGTTGAGTGGAGGGCCCGGGGCGGCCATCATCCTTCATCGGACCGGCGCGGCTTCGGGTCAACCCTCGGCCCCAGAGGAGCAAGGCCCTGGGCGGTGGGGGAGTGCCAGCGAAAGCATGAGCGAGGCATCTCGCAAGTACCAGGCCCAGGTCACCGGGGCACCGGCAGGAAAGGTCTACACGGTCCACGAGGTAAAGTTCGACGGCTTCAAGATGGGGGTGCTCCTTGAAACAAAGGGGCCGGGCTATGCCAGGTTCCTCAAGGATGGGAGTTTCAGAACCTGGTTCCGAGGCGCTGACGGAATGCTTGAGCAAGCAAAGAGACAATTCAAGGCGGCCAAGGGCACTCCGATTCATTGGCATTTCGCGGAACGCGAAGTTGCTGACGCCGTGAGAGACCTGTTCAGGAACGAAGGGCTTGGCACAATCAAGGTTGTCTTCACCCCGCCGTCTCCGTAGGCAACAGGCTCGATGAGCGAGAAATATTACGTAGGGGCGTACTGGCCGGGGCGGGTTGAGTCGGTCGAGTCATACGCTCGACGTGCCGAAGTCTTCTTCCGCCTCCTAGGGCCTGCCGAACCTACGTTCAGCCGATGGTTCGAGAAAGCAGGGTCTCGTGCCGCTGCGCTCAAGCACCCACTTGTGCCGAATGAGGAGTCGCTCCTCAAGCTCTTCGGGAAGAAGTACCGGAATGATGAGGCTGGCGTTTCTTTCTCTGCATGGAACGGAGAGCCTGATGGTGCAAGCACTGGCGTCAGGCTCGCCTGTGGATCCACCTCGAAACTCCTGGGGGATCTTTGCGTGATGGACCTTCCGACAGGAGGTGAAGCCAGAGAGCGTATTCTCACCGCGTCCGTCCTGTCGCAGGCGCTTCGTGCAGCGGCTTTGGCTTGGGACCCTGAATGGGGTATCGCCACGTCTACGGCGCATCGAGACAGGGTGTCGGAGTTCGCGGTGCCGGGCACGTTCGTGGGCTGGGTCACGTACCTGTCTCGTCGTTTGGGTCCGGTGCCCCCGCTTCCCGCTCCAGTGCAGATCGAATTGATCGGGGACAAAGGAACGCTGATCGTCATGTGCCCTGAGCGCTTCACGGTAAGCAACCCGGAGCACCTCGCGCTCGCCGAGCAGGTACAAGACCAGCTCAACCGGGCGGGACTGTTGAAGCCGATTCAGCCCCAAGGCTAGTACACCGGCACAGATTCGATGTGCCGGCTCGCGAGTCCGGGAACTCGCAGCCCGGAAGATTCGCCCAGCCCTGCACCTCGCCTCGGGAGAATGTCGGCCCGGAGGCGGCGATACCGTAGTGGGACGTGGCCTTGGGGGGCGCCCTTCGACCTGACTCGACGTGCTTCGCCGCTTGCCCGCGCAAGGGCCTGATTTTACTGGCGTACCTTGACGTGATCTGCTGGCTTCGAGTCCAAGCGACTCGGGGGCTCTTGTCGTTTCTGGCTCAAGCATCATCGTGACGCGCACTGCCCGCTGCTTTGTGACGGCAGAGCCTGCCGGTATCGTCCACGGCGGATGAAGCAGCCATGAGTGATTCACCTCGCCCCGTCTTCCGGCAAGAAGCCCTGGAGCACCATGCCCGACCCGAGGCCCGGGGGGGCCTGCTGCGCCTGATGCCGGGGTGGATCCACGCGACGTGGTGGGTCCTGGTGGGGCTGGTGGTGGTGGGGGGCGTGGGCCTGTCCCTCGTCGAAATCAATGACTACGCACGTGGCCCGGTGCTGGTGCGCGTCAAGGGACTGGAGGAGGTCACCTCCACGGAGGGCGGCCGCGTCAGCCGGGTGCTGGTGCGCCGCGGCGAGCGCGTCCGCGCGGGCCAGCCGCTGGTGGAGCTGTACGCGGGCGGCGAGGTCGCCGAGCGGGAGCGGGTGGATCAGGAGTTCCGCTCACAGCTCGCCGCGTGGCTCCTGGAGCCAGCCAACACGGGTCCACGGCAGGCGCTGGCGGGCCTTCGCGCCCAGCTCGAGCTGAGCGAGGCGCGCATGTCCGAGCGCGTGCTCAAGGCCCCGTGCGATGGCCGTGTCGGCGAGGTGCGCGTGCGCGAACAGCAGTTCCTCCAGCCGGGCGAGGTGGTGGCTTCGCTGGTGCGCGACGGCGCGGAGACGTGGGCGGTGGCGCTCCTGCCCGGCCAGTACCGCCCCCTCCTGCACCCGGGCCAGCCGCTGCGGCTGGAGCTCACCGGCTTCCCTTATTCCTATCAAATGCTGGAGGTGGCCTCCGTCAGCGACGACCTGGTGGGGCCGGCCGAGGTGCGGCGCCTGCTGGGTCCCGGCCTCAAGGACGCCCTCACCGTGACGGACGGCCCGCTGGTGCTGGTGGAGGCGAAGCTGCCCTCCGAGACCTTCAACACGAGCGAGGACACCTACGCCTACTTCACCGGCATGCCCGGCCAGGCCTGGGTGCGGGTCCGCGCGCGCAATGGCTGGGTGACCCTGCTGCCGGTGCTGGAGCTGCTCGGGAAACACCGTGGCTGAGCCCTCTCCTTCGTTCTTCGAGCGCTTTCCCGCGCTGGGCCGCCTGGGTGACCGGCTGGGCCGCCGGCGCATTCCCTACGTGGCGCAGCTCGCGTCCACGGACTGCGGCGCGGCGTGTCTGGCCATGGTGCTGGGCTACTGGGGCCGGCACGTGGGGCTGGACGAAGTGCACGCCGCCACGGGGCTGACCACCCGGGGCATCAGCGCGCGCACGCTGCTGGAGACGGGGCGCCGCTTCGGGCTGGTGAGCCGCGCGGTGCAGGTGGACATGGATCAGCTCCAGCTGCTGACGCCCGGCGCGGTGCTGCACTGGGAGTTCCGCCACTTCGTCGTCTTCGAGCGGCTGGCGCGCCAGGGCGTGGACGTGGTGGACCCGTCCTTCGGCCGGCGCCGCGTGCCGCTGGAGCAGTTCCGCAAGGCCTTCACCGGCGTGGCGCTGCTCTTCGAGCCCTCGGAGACCTTCGAGACGTCCGCGCCCCGCCAGGGGTCGCGCCGCTACCTGCACCTGCTGCTCCAGGAGCGTCCCGCGCTGCTGCGGGTGGCGGTGATGTCGCTGCTCTTGCAGCTCTTCGCGCTCGCCTTGCCCTCGCTGACGGGCGCGGTGGTGGACCGGGTGGTCCCCAGCGGGGACACGCCGCTCCTGGCCACGCTGGCCGCGGGCATGACGGCGCTGGTGGTCTTCCAGTTCCTGTCCTCGTTCGTCCGCGCGCACCTGCTCTTGCAGCTGCGCACGCACCTGGACGCGCGGCTGACGCTCGGCTTCCTGGACCACCTGGTCCATCTGCCCTTCACCTTCTTCCAGCTGCGCTCGGCGGGCGACCTGATGAACCGCCTGAACAGCAACGCCACCGTGCGGGAGATGTTGACGTCGGGCGCGCTCTCCACGCTGCTGGACGGCAGCCTGGTGCTGCTCTACCTGGGCCTGCTTTTGGCCGGCAGTCCCCGGATGGGCGCGCTGGTGTTCGGCCTGGCGCTGCTCCAGGTGCTCGTCTTCGTCTTCGCCAGCCGCCGGCAGCGGGAGCTGATGGCGAAGAACCTGGAGGTCAGCGCGTCCGCGCAGAACTACCAGGTGGAGGTGTTCTCCGGCATCCAGACGCTCAAGGCGCTGGGGCTGGAGGACAAGGCCGTGCAGCACTGGTCCAACCTCTACGTGGACGTGCTCAACGTGTCGCTGGAGCGCGGACGGCTGGAGGCCCTCACCGAGTCCATCACCAGCACGCTGCGCATGGCGTCCCCGCTGGTGGTGATGGGCACCGGGGCCCTGCTCGTCATGGAGGGCCAGCTCACGATGGGGGAGATGCTGGCGCTCAACGCCCTGGCGGCGGGCTTCCTGCTGCCCGTCTCCAACCTGGTGACGACGGCCTTCCAGCTCCAACTGGTGCGCAGCTACCTGACCCGCGTGGACGACGTGCTGCAGGCCCCCCCCGAGCAGCTGCCTGGGACGCGCCACCGCGCCCACACGCTCCAGGGCCGCATCCAGGTGGAGAACGTGTCGTTCCGCTACGGGGTGCACTCGCCGCCGGTGGTGCGGGACGTGTCCCTCACCATCGAGCCGGGCCAGTTCGTGGCCATCGTCGGCGCGTCCGGGGCCGGCAAGTCCAGCCTGGCGCACCTGCTCCTGGGGCTGTACCTGCCCTCGTCCGGCTCCATCCGCTTCGACGGCGTGCCGCTGGCGGAGATGGACCTGAAGGAGGTGCGCCGGCAGATGGGCGTGGTGCTGCAGAACCCGTCGCTGTTCCGCGGGGACATCCGCCGCAACATCGCCTACGCGGACCCGCAGCTCCCGCTGGAAACCGTGCAGGCGGCGGCGAAGCGCGCCCAGGTCCACGACGACATCTCCGCCATGCCCATGGGCTACGAGACGGTGTTGAGCGAGATGGGCTCGTCGCTGTCCGGCGGCCAGCGGCAGCGCATGGCGCTGGCGCGCGCCCTGGTGGGCAACCCCGCCATCCTCCTGCTGGACGAGGCCACCAACGCGCTGGACGCGAAGACGGAGCGCGCGGTGCAGGACGCCATCGCGGAGCTGCGCTGCACCCGCGTGGTGATTGCCCACCGGCTGAGCACCGTGCGCGACGCGGACCTCATCCTGGTCATGAACGGAGGCCAGCTGGTGGAGCGTGGCACGCACGCGGAGCTGATGGAGCGCCGGGGCGAGTACTTCGAGCTGGTGTCCGCCCAGGAAGGCCCTCGGAAAGCGGTGGGCTGAAGAGCATGCGCTTCGCTCCGGACGTCGTCGTGGACCTCACCCCGCTGTCCGAGCACGGGGGGGCGCTGCCCTTCGCGGAGCTGCTCCGGGAGCTGCTGCGGCGGGGCTTCGAGCCCGACGCCTCGCGGCGCCTGCTGGAGGACGCCAACGCGAGGCTGGGGCGCCCCCTGCTGCGCCCCGGGGCCGTGAAGGACGGCGGGCCGCTGGTGGACGACGGGGTGCTGTTCCCGGCGCCCGGCCCCTGGTGGTGGGTGCTCCAGCAGGGCGAGTCGCGCTGGAGCACGCGGCTGGAGCCGGAGGCCGTGCCCGTCGTCGCGGACTTCCTGCGCGCGGTCTCGCGCGCGGACACGCTGGACGAGGTGCGCGAGGCGTGGCCCTTCGATGCGGAGAGCTTCGAGGACGCGCTCTTCCGCGCCACCCCCGCCGAGGCGCCCTGGCCGGAGCCGTCCGGACCGGGCCTCTACCGCCGCGAGCATGCCAGCCTGCTCGTGTGCTCGCGCACGACGTCGGTGCTGGTGGACCCCATTCCCCTCCAGCGTCGGCTGCGGCACATCGGCTCGGTGCCGGGCAACCTGGCTCCGGAGGCCCTGGGCGCGGTGGCCATCACCCACGGCCACGTGGACCACTGGCATGTGCCGTCGCTCCTGGCCCACCTGCCGCGGGACACCCCCGTGCTCGTGCCCCGCGTGCCCCGCGTCAACCTGCTCACCCCGCAGGACTTCTCCCACGTGCTGGAGGCATGCGGGCAGGCCGTCCATGCTCCGGCCTGGGGGGAGTCCCGGCGCGTGGGCGACCTCCGAGTGGACGTGCTGCCCTTCCACGGCGAGCAGCCCGCGCCGGACGGGCCGCCGCTCCCGGAGGGCCTGCGCAGCTGGGGCAACTGCTACCGCTTCGACACCGGGGACTTCTCGTGCCTGGTGCTGGTGGACGCCGGGGATGATCCGGCGGGCCGCATGGCGGAGGTGGTGGCGCGCTCGCGCGAGGCGCACGGGCCGGTGGACGTGGTGCTGGCGTGTCAGCGGGAGTTCCTCGCCCCCTTCTTCGGGGGCCTGAGCCACTACTGGGCCGCGCTGCCCTGGGAGCGGCTGCGCGGGCTCTACGAGGAGCACCAGGCCGGGCGGCTGCGCAGCTCCACGGCCGGCCCCCAGGGCGTGGCGGAGCTGTGCGCGCTCGCCGGGGCGCGCTACTTCCTGCCCTACGCCAACGGCTTCGAGGGCGTGGGCCGCCCCATCACCGATGTGGGGTGGGGCGACGGCGAGCCCTCCGAGGCGGCCTGCAACGCGCAGGTGCGCGAGCATCTGGCGCGGCGTGGCGCCACCACCGAGGTGTTGGACTGGACGCCCGGCGACGTGGCCCGCTTCGAGCGGGGCCGGCTGGTGCTGGAGCGCGGGCCCGGGCGCTGAAGGCCCGGCACCTCAGCGGTGGGTGCCGCGCGTCCTCGTCTCGGCGGGAGGTTGGAGGAACACCTCCGCCAGCAGGCCGCTGGAGAGTCGGGCGCGCAGCGCGTCCGGGACGGTGAGCACGGCCTCCGCCTTCTGGTGCCGCGAGGCCGGGTCCACCTCTGGGGCGAGCCGCTCCACCGTGCCCTCCAGCTCCACGTCCACCGCGGCCAGGCGCACCCGCACGGGGAGGCCGGGGCGCACGGAGGGGGCGAGCGTCTCCGGGACGGCGAAGCGCAGCCGCAGGTCGTCGCTCACCACACGCAAGAGCGGCGTGGCGCGGCTCACGCGCATGTCCGGCGTGAGGTACTGCTCGGTGATGATGCCGGCGAAGGGGGCGCGGATGCGCGCCTGGGCCACGTCGCGCTCGGCCTGGGCCAGCCGCGTCTGCGCCTCCGACAGGCGGGCCTGGGCCAGCGTCAGGTCGGCCTCCGCCAGCGCCACGGCGCTCTCCGCCGCCTCCAGGGCCTCGGCGGCCGAGTGCTCGCGGATGCGCTGCTCACGCTGCAGCTTCTGCTTCGCCTGGGCGAGCAGGAGGGAGGCCCGTGCATGCTCGGCCCCCGCGGCCCGGGCGTTGGCCTGGCGCGCGCTCAACTCCAGCTTCAGCGGCTCCGGGTCCAGCGTGGCCAGCACCTGGCCCGCCTCCACCCGGTCTCCCAGGCGCGCCTTCACCTCGCTCAGCCGTCCTTCCACCTCGGAGACGACGTCCAGCACCTGGCTGGCCACCACGACCCCCAGCAGCGGCCGGGATGCCGCCAGCACCCGTGCCGGCTCCCGCGCCTCTTCGGGGGACGACGCCAGCGCGCCGCCCGGACCCAGGAGCACCACGCCCGTCGTGACCCACGCCCACGCCCTGCCGCTCCTCGTCACGTGCTTCTCCACCCTGCGGTCCTGAAGGTGCGCCGTCCTCGCGGACTGTAGCCCACGGCCCCGCCCGGCACACCTTCCCCCATGGCACGCGGTGCGCGGAGGGGAGGGCAGGGTTGTACGGGCCCGGGAAGCTGGGAAGAATGCGCGGCTTTCGCTCGGCCCCACCGCAAGCGGGGCCCGGGGCCTCCACCCAGGATCGACATCCATGAGCAACGCCTGGAAGCCCGTGCTCTCCGGCCCCACGCGGGCCCGCGCCCTGGAGGCGGCCGAGGCCATCGTCCAGGACCTGGCCCGCGCGCCGCTCGTGAGCAGACCGCCGGACCTCGCGAAGGGAGACGCGGGGCTGGCCCTCTTCTTCGAGTCCGCGGGCCGGGCGCTGGACACCGACCTTCTGGACAAGGTGGGGCAGCACCTGCAGCTCTCCGCGGAAGGGTTCCTCCGGGCCGAGCGGACGAAGGTCGGCCTTCACGGAGGTCTGGCCGGGCTGGGCTGGGTGGCCGCCCGTCTGTCGGCGCGCCACCCCGACCTGGACGTGGAGGAGGTGTGCGGGCCGGTGGACGAGGCGATTGCCCAGGAGCTGGAGCTGCGCCCCTGGCCCCATCCCTGCGACCTGCGCGATGGGCTGGCGGGCCTGGGGCTGTACGCGCTCGAGCGCCCGCCCCACCCATCCACGCCCCGGCTGCTGGAGCGCATGGTGGCCATCCTGGAGGAGACCGCCGAGCCCACCGCGCAGGGCCTCCGCTGGCCCATGCCTCCAAACTCCCTGCGCCTCTATGGCAACCCCCAGGCGTTCCCTCGGGGCGTGTACACGCTGGGCGTGGCACACGGGATGCCGGGCGGGCTGGCCCTCCTGGGCGCGCTCCATGCGCACGGCATCGCGCGGGAGCGCGTGGGAGCGCTGCTCGAGGGCGGCTTCGCGTGGATGGCGAACCTCGCGGGCCCCGGGGAGCGCCCGGGCTTCCCCCACTACCTGCACGGCGACGAGCCCGTCGTGGACGCACGCTTCAGCTGGTGCGTGGGCACGCCCGGCATCACCGCCGTGCTGTGGTGGGCGGCGCGGTCGTGGGGACACTCGGACTGGCAGGCCCGCGCGCTCGCGTGGGCGGAGGCCGTGGCGCGGGAGGGGCTGGAGCGGCCGCCCTACGTGCCCAGGCGCAGCGCGAACCTGTGCTGCGGCACGGCCGGCACGGCGCTGCTGTTCACGCGCCTCTTCCACGCGACGGGGCGCCCCATCTTCGAGGAGGCCGCGGTGCGCTGGTTCGAGCACACGCTGGCGCTGCGCCAGCCCGGGCAGGGCCCCGGAGGCTACTGCTTCCAGCAGGACCCGAAGCGGCCCGACGACAACCTCCAGTTCGGCGCCGCGGGCATCGCGCTCGCGCTGCTGGCGGGTGCCACCGGCCAGGAGCCGGACTGGGACGAGTGCCTCCTCATGTCCCTCCGGCCGCGGCCGCCCGCGAAGACGGAGGCCTGAGCCATGCGGCTGGGCATCCTCGACTTCTGCTCCCTCCGCCAGGGCGCCACGCCCCGCGCGGCCCTCTACGAATCGGTGGAGCTGGCCCAGCACGCCGAGGCCCTGGGCTACTCGCGGTACTGGCTGGCCGAGCACCACGAGCCCACCGCCGCCCACCACGCGCCGGACATGCTGGCGGCCCTCATCGCCGGCAGCACGGAGCGCATGCGCGTGGGGGTCGCGGGCATCCTGCTGAAGCTGCACAGCCCGATGCGGGTGGCGAAGGCGTTCCGGCTGATGGAGACGTTCTTCCCGGGACGCATCGACCTGGGCGTGGGCGGGGGAGGGGCCGAGCCGTCCGTCATGGAGGCCATGCGCTGCGACACGCGTTCGCTCGCGGAGGTGAACGAGGAGTACCCGCGGCGCGTGGCGCAATTGCTGGAGTTGCTCCGGGGGGAGTCCCCCCTTGCATTCCACCCTCCGGGCGCGCCTCCCGTCTGGCTGCTGGGCGCGGCGCGGCCCTTCACCGCGCGCATGGCGGCCCTGCACGGCACCTGCTACGGCCACTCGCTGGCGCACCTGTCGAGCCGGGACGACCCCAGCGTCCTCGACATCTACCGCGCCGAGTTCCGCCCCCGGCCCGAGCAGCCCCGGCCCCAGGCGGTCCTCGCGGTGACGGGCCTGTGCGCGCCGACGGAGGCGGAGGCGCGGCGGCGGGCGGCTGCCTCCGGCACCAAGACCGGCGACGTCGCCCCCGTCATCGGAGACCCACGGCAGTGCCGGGAGCAGCTCGAGGCCCTCGCCCATCGCTACGGCACTCGGGAGCTCGTCTTCCTGGATCAGGCCCCGGATTTCGCCACGCGCCGGGAGTGCTACGAGCTTCTCTCCGAGAGCATTGGACTCAACGCGGGCCCGACTGAAGCAGATTAAGCGCACTGCTTGTTTCAAACAGCGCGGCGCGCATTTATCGTTGGCCTCCCACGGAGGATGGCCCCCGGAGCACTCCGGGGGCCGGCCGTGGTCTGACCCCTACCCGGAGGGCTTCATGGCCAACACCAAGTCGCAGAAGCAGGACAACGCCAAGTCGCTGAAGCTGAAGCTGTCGCTGAAGAAGGAGACGCTGCGCGAGCTGAACGACTCGCAGGTGGGCGCGCTCGACCAGGTCGTGGGCGGTACCATCGTGTGGCTCTCGAACAACTGCTGCGACTACACGCACGAACAGGCCAACTAAGTCCTGCTCGACTGCGATGACACCGTGATGTCATCGCACACTGTCGTGCCCGGGGCCGGAGGGGTGGCACGCGCCATCCTTCCGGCCTTTTGTCCGTTCGCTGCTCCCGATTCTCCGGGGCCTCTCCTTGGGTGACGCTCACTCCCCAGCCGCCCATGTCCACGAACCACTCGCGCCCGCCCTCGAAGGCCCCCACCTACGCTGCCTCCGGCTTCTTCGCCCTGCGCACGCCGCTGCTTCCCTTCGACACGCTCGTCGACTGGGGCCAGGACCTGAGCGCCTGGCGGCTCCCGGAGGGCCAGCGCGCGGACGCACTCCGTGAAGAGCGCGCGCGGCTGCGCGAGCGCCTGCGCGGGTGGGTGGAGGAGCCGGTGGTGCGGGAGGCCCTCTTCCTCGCCTCGCCCGGCCTCGAGGAGAGCATCCCCGTCTGGCTGGAGTCCCCGGACTCGGAGTGGGGCCAGAAGGTGGAGCGCGGCCTGGTGCGCTACCTGTCCCGGATGGCCGGGCGCGCGACGCCCTTCGGCCTGTTCGCGGCGCACTCCGTGGGCAGCCTGAGCGGCAAGGCGCGGCTGCGCGTGCCGGAGCGCTCCGCCGTCCGCAAGCACACGCGCCTGGACATGGACTACGTCTGCGCGCTGGTGGAGCACGTGCGGCGCGAGCCCGAGGTCCTGCGAGCGCTGCGCTACGTGCCCAACACCAGCCTGTACCGAACGCCCACGGAGCTCCGCTACCTGGAGATGCGGCAGCGCGGGCGGGAGCGCAGCTACGGGCTGGTGGCCGTGGAGCCCACGCCCTACCTGGACGCCACGCTGGAGCGGGCCCGGGCGGGCGCGACGCTGGAGACGCTGGCCCGGGCGCTGGTGGCGCTGGACGCGGAGATTCCGCTGGAGGACGCGCGGCTCTACACCGAGGACCTGGTGGAGGCGCAGCTCCTGGTGCCCACGTGGGCGCCGAACCTGACGGGGCCGGAGCCCGTGCCCTTCCTCCTGGCGGGCGCCGAGGGCATCCCCGCGCTCGCGCCGGTGCGGGAGCGGCTGTCCGCCGTCCAGTCCCTCCTGGCCGACCTGGATGCCGCCCCGCCGGGCGCGTCCCCTGCGTCGTACCGGCACGTGGCGCGCACCCTGGAGGCGCTGCCGGTTCCGGTGGAGCTGCCGCGCCTGTTCCAGGTGGACTCGGTGCGTCCGGCCGCGGACCTCTCGCTCCCGCCGCGCGTGGCCTCCGAGCTGCTGCGCGCCGTGGAGGTCCTGCGCCGCATCACCCCCGAGCGGAGCGAGCAGGACCCGCTGGTGCGCTTCCGGGAACGGTTCGCGGCGCGCTACGAGGGGCGCTCGGTGCCGCTCTTGGAGGCCCTGGACGAGGAGCGGGGCATCGGCTTCGTGGCCGACCCCCGGCCCGGCGGTGGCACGGGCCCGCTCGTGAAGAACCTGGGCTTGCGCTCACCTCGTGGCGCGGAGCCTGCCGGCCTGGACACCCGGGCGCGGCACCTGCTGCGCCGGCTCCAGGAGGTGAGTGAGGCGCATGCCCATGAGCTGGTGCTGACGGAAGAGGACCTGCGGGCCATGGAGGCGGAGACGCCCAGGCGGCTGGCGAATGCCTTTGGCGTGGTGAGCACCCTCATCGCCGACTCCGCGGAGGCGGTGGACCGCGGAGACTTCCGCATCCTCTTCGAGAACATCCATGTCGCGGGTGCCATGTACATGGGCCGCTTCTGCCATGGAGACCCGGAGCTGGAGGCGCGGGTGCGCGAGCACCTGCGGGCCGAGGAGGCCCTGCGCCCGGACGCCGTCTTCGCGGAGATCGTCCACCTGCCCCAGGGACGCATGGGCAACGTCGTCTGCCGGCCCGCGCTGCGGCGCCATGATCTCGTCTTCCTGGGACAGTCCGGCGTACCCGAGGAGGACCGCATCGACGTCGCGGACCTGCGCCTGTCGCTGGAGGGCCACCGGCTGGTGTTGCGCTCGGAGCGGCTGGGGCGGGAGGTGGTTCCCCGGCTGACGAACGCGCACAACTTCGTCGGCTACGGACTGAGCCTCTACCGCTTCCTCTGCATGCTGCAGAGCGAGGGCGGCGAGCGGGGCATGCGCTTTCTCTGGGGCCCGCTGGACGCCGCGTCCTTCCTGCCGCGCGTGCGGTACGGGCGGACGGTGCTGTCGCTGGCCTGCTGGAACCTGCCCTCCGCGCTGCTCAAGGCCTGGGGGAAGCTGCAAGGCGCCGCGCGGTTCGATGCGGTGCAGCGCTACCGCCAGGAGGCGAGGCTGCCGCGCTGGGTGTGCCTGCGCGAAGGGGACAACCAGCTCCCGGTGGACCTGGACAACGTCCTGTCCGTGGAGACGCTCGTCCACACCGTCAAGGAGCGCTCGCTCGCGGTGCTGGAGGAGCTGTACCCCGGGCCGGAAGGGCTGTGCGTGGAGGGCGGCGATGGGCGCTACGTGCACGAGGTGGTGGTGCCCTTCGTGCGCGAGCCGTCCCCGGAAGCACCGCCGCTGCCCGCGCTGGCTCCCGCCCCGCCGGCGCAGGTGGCGCGGCGGTTTCCCCCTGGCTCCGAGTGGCTGTACCTCAAGCTCTACACGGGCACGGCGACGGTCGACCGGCTGCTGCGCGGCGGGCTGGGAGACACCGTGCGGCAGGTGCTGGCCTCGGGCGCGGTGGACCGCTGGTTCTTCATTCGCTACGGCGACCCGGACTTCCACCTGCGGTTGCGCTTCCAAGGCGATCCCGCGCGGCTGGAGTCCCAGGTGTGGCCGGTGCTGCGCTCGGCGTGCGCGGACCTGCTGGACGAGGGCACGGGCTGGAAGCTGCAGCTGGACACCTACGAGCGCGAGGTGGAGCGCTACGGCGGGCCTGTAGGCGTTGTCCTGTCGGAGGCGTTCTTCTCCGTGGACAGCGACGCGACGCTGGACCTGCTGCGCACGTGCGAGGGCGACGCGGGCGCGGACCTGCGCTGGCGGCTGGTGTTGAAGGGGCTGGACCTGTTGCTGACGGACCTGGGGCTGCCGCTGGACGCGAAGGCGCGGGTGGCCGAGCGGGCACGGGATGGCTTCGCGGCCGAGTTCAAGCCAGGCAAGGTGCTGGAGACGCAGCTGAGCGCGCGCTTCCGCGCCGAGCGCCCGAAGCTGGAGGCGCTGCTGGACGCGACGCCCGCCACCGAGGGCCCGTGGCAAGAAGGGCTCACGGTGCTCCATCAACGCAGTGAGCGGCTCGCCACCGTGGGCCGCGAGTTCCAGGCCGCCGAGCGCGAAGGCCGGCTCACCCTTCCCGTGGAAGCGCTGGCCACGAGCCTGATGCACATGCACGTCAACCGCGTGCTGCCGGACGACGCGCGAGCCCACGAGCTTGTCCTGTATGACTTCCTCGCGCGGCTGTACCGCTCGCGTCTGGCCCGGGGCTGAGACAGGCGCCTCCTCCTTGGTAGTGCGAAGGGGAGCCCCCGTCTCTCTCTGGCTGTCTGTCCATGGCCCCCCAGGCGGGAGGGGCTATCGGATGGGGTCGGTGTCTGGCTGTGGGGCAATCACTCGTAGGCGCTGGGCACGTCGATGCTATCGCCCAGCTTGCAATAGGAGGGGGTGCCCTGTTCGGGAGTCTCAATGATGCCTGCGGCTTTGAGTTTTACGCGCAGGTTCGCCCAGGATTCGAAGCTCTGAAGGTCTCGGTATTCAGTGGGGACATAGCGCGTGAGGCCCGAAGTCCTCTCGCTCTTGTTGTTCTTCCACGCTTTGCTTCCGCCCACGACCACTCCGCCATAAACAGCCCAGCGCTTCACGGGCGAAACACCTTCTTCCTGCATGGCGATCATCAGAAGTGCGTCGGCTTGTTCCCTTGTGCAGCCTTGAGTCCAGTAAAGATAGTCGTGGATGATCGCCGCGCGGCTGTATCGGTCGTGCGGCGAAAGTCCTATTGACCAGAATCCGCGTGGAATGCTGGCGTAGTCGTGGACAAAGCCTTCAGGAACAATGATTGTTTCGTTTGATTTCCGATGTGCCATTCGACGGGCTCAAGCAGAACCCAGTGCTCGTTGCCATAAAAGGCTTTGACCGCAGGGGAGTTGATTCGCGTGCAACCGCTAGCGAGGAGCGCAAGACACAGGCCAAGGGTAATTCTATGCATGGGCAACACCTCCGTGCGTCAATTCTGACAGGTTCCGCAAGACAGGCCAAGGCAGCCAATCGGTTGCGATGAAGCTGTCGAACCAGTCCTGGGTGGTGGAGGCAGAAGGCAGAGCGATTGAGGCCCGGTCGCTCGTGGCCTCCAGCCCTGAACCGGAGGGTTTTCCCCTCTCTTTCGCGGCTGGGCCCGCCGAGTTCTCCCGGACCCGGCTGAGTCATTGAATTCATGTAATACACGAACTAGGAAACAGCATGGCCAGCCGTGAAACATCGGTGGGACGTCTCAGACCCGGGTCGTAGCCCCAGGGGGCTTCGGATTTGTCAGGGGGATGGTGTACGCTTCTTTGCGACACGGCGGAATGGGACCGCCGGGTTTGGGCCGGGGTGTTTCGTGGAAGAAGAGATCGTCTATCGCCACACGGTGGAGGGAGTGTTCCGCTCCATCGGTGACCGGCTCACTCTGGAGCTCCGGACGAAGCTGAAGGACGTGGGACTGGACCTGGACGCTCAATCCCCGCACCACACCTCCCGGTCCATCTTCGCGGAGGCCCTTCGCGTCACCGTCGAGCACCTGTATCCGCAGGTCGATGCGGGCGAGGGCTACCGGCGCCTGGGCATTGGCATCATCCAGGGGATGGAGCAGACCGTGCTCGGCAAGTCGCTCGTGTCCATGTGGCCCATCTTCGGGCCCGAGCGCGTCGTGGTTCGCATCCAGGAGAGCTTCTCCACCGTCAACAACTACATGCAGTCGGAGCTGCTCACCCAGGGCCCCGGGCACCACATCATCCGCGTCAACGAGTGCAACGGGAACCCGGGCTACCTGCGCGGCCTCATCGAAGCAGGGCTGGCCAAGGCCGGGGCGAAGAATCTCCGCGTGGATCCCTTCGACTTCGACGGCCACGCCTGCTCCTACCGCGTCCGGTGGGCTCCCTGATAAAACGGGGAAATGAAGAAAATCGCCTTCGTTCGGCACCGTGTGCTGTGTTTCACTGGCGCCTTCCTGCTGTGCCTCGCCTGTGGGCCGCAGGAAGACCTGACGCTGGACCTGGAGGAGACCGGCGAGGTTTCCCAGGCGGCCCTGGCTGCCCCGACGTTGCTCGAAGCCGTCCCCGGTAATGGGCAGGTGACCTTGAAGTGGACCGCGGGCCCTACGGGCACCCAGGGCTACCAGGTCCGCTACCGCGTGGGCTCCGGTTCGTGGAGCTACCGGAGCGCAGGGGCCCAGACGACGACCCTCGCCGTCACCGGCCTCACCAATGGCACGAAGTACGAGTTCGTCGTGCGCATCAAGGGCTCCACGAGCGACACGACCTCCGGGTACTCGAACGGCCTGTCCGCCACGCCCACCGCGGACGAGTGCTCCGGCCCCTCCGTCCGCCACATCACCGTCACAGGCGCGGGCTCCAAGGACGGCCTCACTGCTCAGACTGCGGGCACGCTCTCCAATCTCAACACGTTCATCCAGGCGGTGGGCCCCGGGGGCACGGTTTGCATCCACGGGGGCATCTACGGCACCGGCACCACCGTGTCCCAGGGCGGTGCCCTGGGCGCTCCTGTCACCATCAAGGGCGTGGCGGGGCGGCCGGTGTTCCAGTCCACCTTCCAGGCCTCCACTCGCGCGAAGACGGGGCCCGTGGCCTTCACGGTGAAGGCCAGCAACCTCGTGTTCCACAACCTGGAGTTCAGCCACGTGGGCACGTGCTTCAGCTTCAAGGCCGCGACGTCCGTGGCACACGTCACGCTCAGCCAGTTCCGCGCGGAGAACGTGGCGACCTGCGTGGACGTGGAGCGCTCCAGTTCCACCGCCTTCACCGACCTCACCATCCGCGACGCGATGATCCTCCAGTTCACTCGTGGCGGCATCTTCCTCGCGTCCGGGACGAACCAGTCGCTCGTGGAGGATGTCTATATCGACATGGAGCCGGACCAGATTGGCGGGCAGGGGAGTGATTACCCCGTGGGCATTGCCCTCTACGACACCACGAACAACGTCACCCTTCGCCGGGCCACTGTGATGAACGTCACCGGCATGCAGACCGGCTACACGCAAGGGGACGGCATTGACGGGGAGAGCTCCGCCAGCGACGTCATCCTGGAGGACAGCTACTTCCGCGGCAGCGAGGACGGCTGTGTCGACACCAAGGTGCGCAACATGCTCATCCGCAACACCGTCGCCGCTGAGTGCAAGCGCAACTTCCGCCTGTGGCAGTCCGTCACCCCGGGCCCTCGCGTCGAGAACGTGAGCAGCTATCAGCCGCGCGACGGCCATTTCTTCATGCACACCGGTACGACGACCGCGAAGGACATCGCCGTGTACTCCAGCAACGGCGCGAAGCTCGTCGCCTATGACTGCTCGTCTTCGTCCCCCTGCACGTTCAACGCGCAGAACATCCGGGGGACGCTGCTGGACGCGACGAAGCTCAACGCCACCGGCACGGTGTGCGGCAACACGCTGGTGTACGGCCAGGCCGTCACCATCCCTCCCGTTCCCAACACCACTTCATTCACGCCATAGAAACGACAAGGCCCCCGGGTCCACTCAAGGATCCGGGGGCCTTCTTCGTGGCCGCCGCATCAGGCCAGGTCGAACAGCAGGGCCTCCAGCGGCTCGGAGGCGGTGAGCACGAGGCTCGACTCGTCGGACACGGCGACTCCGTCACCGGCCTTCAGGGCCACGCCGTTGAGCGTGCCGCTGCCGCGGGCAATCTGCACCCAGGCGTGACGCCCCTTGGGCAACGTGTACTCCGCCTTCTCTCCCGGGCTCAGCAGCGTGCTGTTGAGCACCACGTCCTGGTGCACCGTGAGGCTGCCGTCGCGGGCGTCGGGGCTGGCCACCACGCGCCAGCGTCCCTGCCGGTCCTTCTCCGGGAAGAACTTCTGCTCATACTCGGGCTTCAGGCCCTTCTTCTCCGGGATGATCCAGATCTGCAGGAAGTGGACGTCCTCGTTGGAGCCGTTCATCTCGCTGTGCATCACGCCCGTGCCGGCCGTCATGCGCTGCACTTCACCGGCGCGCAGGAGCCCCTGGCCTCCCGTGCTGTCACGGTGCGCGATGGCGCCGCTCAGCGGGTAGGTGATGATCTCCATGTCCCGGTGCGGGTGCGTGTCGAAGCCCTCGCCGGCCTGCACGCGGTCCTCGTTGATGACGCGCAGGGCGCGGAAGCCCATGTTGTCGGGGTCGAAGTAGCTCGCGAACGAGAAGGTGTGATGCGAATCCAGCCAGCCGTGGTTGGCGTGACCGCGTGCTTCGGAAGGGCGAACGTTCATCATGGTGTGTGCTTCCTTTCGAGACACAACATGCGCTTGCGAACGCCACCTGGCCAGACGCGAACCTTGGGACACATCGTTCCATCCGCGGAACGAAACGCCGGCACTGTCTCAGCGCTTCGCCCGCTTGAGTGCTTCCGGGTTCTGGGGCCAGTGCTCGCGCAGCACCTCCACGAAGGCCATCACCTTGGGCACGTGGTGGCGCGTGGGCGGGTAGACGGCGTGCACCGGCGCGCCCGTGGAGCTCCAGTCCGGCAGCACGCGCTGGAGCCTCCCTGACGCCAGGTCCTCAATGCATTGCTGGCCCGGGATGAGCGCCACCCCGGCGCCCAACGTCGTCACCGCGCGCAGCATGTCCGGCTCGTTCACCACCAGCCGCCCGGAGACCTTCACGTCGACGGAGCGCCCGCCCGCATGCAGCGTCCAGACGTTCCCCTGCACCGACTTGCCGAAGAAGAGGCAGTCATGCTTCGCCAGGTCCGCCGGCGTCTTCGGTGCACCCCGTGCCTGGAGATACCCGGGCGAAGCCACCACGAGCCACTCGATGTCCCCCAGCCGCCGAGCCATCAGCGACGAGTCCGGCAGCCGGCCGGCGCGCACCGCCAGGTCGAAGCCCTCCTCCATCAGGTCCACCGCGCGGTCCGTGCAGAGCAGCTCCACCTGCACGTCCGGGTACTGCTCCATGAAGCGCGCCACCAGGGGCGCGAGGAAATGCACGGACAGGGGCGTCGTCACGCGCAGCAGGCCTTGTGGCCCCGCCTGCAGGCGCGTCACCGCCAGCTCCGCGGCCTCCGCTTCCGCGACGATGCGCTCGCAGTGCGCGTAGTACGCGCGGCCCACCTCCGTCAGGTGCAGCGTGCGCGTGGTGCGCTGGAGCAGCTGCGCTCCCACTCGCTCCTCCAGCTCCGACACCTTGCGGCTCACGGTGGACTTGGGCATGCGCAGCGCCTTCGCCGCCGCCGTGAAGCTGCCCGCCTGGACCACCCGGGCGAAGACGAGGAGTTCGTTGAGGTCCATGGCCCTTGCCTCGTGCAGGAGGAGGACTGTTCCAGCCGTGGAACAGTGCTTCCTGTCCGTCCCGTCTAATCCGGAACGTGGGGGGCCGCTACCTTACGCCTCGTTGAAACACACCGCCGCCAACGCGGCGCTCACGACAAGGACGACGACCATGGCCACCACCTCCTGGAACATCGACACCACGCACACCGGCATCCACTTCAGCGTCCGCCACATGGTCGTGGCGAAGGTGCGCGGCAGCTTCACGAAGTTCGGCGGCACCATCACCCTGGATGACGCGAACCCCTCTGCCTCGGCGGTCTCCGTCTCCATCGAAGCGGCGAGCATCAGCACCGGCGTGGATCAGCGCGACAACCACCTGCGCTCGCCGGACTTCTTCGACGTGGAGAAGTTCCCGGCCATCACCTTCCAGAGCACGAAGGTGGAGCCCTCCGGCAAGCACCTGAAGGTGACGGGCCAGCTGTCCATCCGCGGCATCAGCCGCGAGGTCGTCCTGGAGGCCGAGCAGCTGGGCATCGCCAAGGACCCCTGGGGCAACACCAAGGCCGCGTTCGAGGCCAAGACGTCCATCAACCGCAGCGACTTCGGCCTGACGTGGAACCAGGCCCTGGAGGCGGGCGGCGTGCTGGTGGGCGAGAAGATTGAAATCGCCCTCGAGGTCCAGGCCGCCCAGGCGCAGTCGGGCGAGAAGGCGGCCTGAACCCCGAAAGGGACTACTCGACGTCGAAGGACGTCAGCACGAAGTGCACGTCGGACTCCGCGCCCGAGCTGACCGTCGCGGTCGCCGGGCGCGTGATGTCCGTGGTGAAGGACACGCCCTCAGGCCCCACCAGGTCCACCTGGTAGGTGCCGGGCAGCAGGTACTTGAAGTCCGCCACGTAGGTGGTGCCCGTGCTGGCGCTGAAGGCCAGCGTCTCGCGGCTGCCGTCGGCGTTGGTGAGCACCGCGGAGAAGCTGCTCAGCTGCGTGATGCCCAGGGGCAGGGACACGCTGCCCGCCTCCAGCGTCACCTCCACGTTGCCGGAGAACTCCATGTCCGCGCCCTTGATGACGGGACGCATGACCCACTTGCCAGAGCCGCCGGCCTCCTTGCCGAAGCTCTGCGCCACGTCGAAGTCCACCAGGATGACCTTCTGGTCGTCATCGCTGGTGATGGTGACGTCCGCGTCCTTGTCGAACTTCACCTTGAGGCCGGAGCTGCTGGCGCTCGGCATCTGCAGGTCGCCGTCCACCTGGGCCCCGTCGGGCAGGCCCTCGTAGTTGGCGGAGGTGGCGAAGATGCGGCTGACGCCGTCCTGCTTCACCTGGATGTAGCCGCCGGTGATGACGAAGCGCAGCTCCTTGTACGTGCCCGCCGGCACCTCCGCGTCCTTCACCAGGTCCGCGGTGTCGTTGGCCAGCGTGAGCAGGTCGGTGGTGACGGGCTCGCTCAGGAGCACCACGTCTCCCTTGCCGTCCGCGTCCTTGTCCACGCTGCCCTTCAGGTAGACCTTCGAGATGGTCACGACGGCCTTCTCGATGCCGTCGCCCGGGGCGTCGGTCAGCTTCAGGGTGACGCGGGCGGTGTCGTCGCCGCAGGCCGCGAGGAACAGGAGTCCCGTGGCCATCAGCAGGGTGGAGGTCAGGTGTCGCAGGGTCTTCATGGGTCTGCCTTTGTTGGATTCAGGGAAGAACGCGGGAGAAGACCCTCCCGCGTCCGGACCGGCCACGGCGCTGGTTCAGCCGATGACCGGCCAGCAGCGGCCTTCCGTGCACGACAGCGAATCGCAGCAGCTCTCCTGGCCATCCTCGAGGGAGCACTCGTTGCCTTGGGGGATGCACTGGGGGCCGGCGTCGATGCCGCCGCCCGAGCCGCCGTCGGTCGTGCCCGCGTCGGGCTCGCTGGTGCCGCCATCCGCGGGCGTTTCGCCTTCGCACGGGCCCAGCGTGTCGCCATGGCGCAGGTGCGCGGCCACCGCGGGCAGGCCCACCGTGATGGAGTGCGCGTTGGCGGGATTGCCGGGCGGAATGTGGCAGATCGTGACGCGGCCAAGGTTACCGGGCTCGGTGCCGCCATCCGCGGCGGGCGCTTCTCCGGCGGCGCCCCCCAGGTTGTCATCACCCGTGACGAGCGACGGATCCTCCGCCTCCGTGGGGCCTCCGCAGCCCAGGGACAGCATCGTCGCGCACAACACCATCCATGCCGCGGAAGAGCGAGCGGTCGGGATACGCATGGTCATCCTCCTGTGAAACGAGGCGGTGGGGGGCCGCTTGGGGAGCGGAGTGCCTCGTTGTCAGGAAGACCCGGGTGCTCGCGGAGTGGCCACAACTCCAGACGGGCGGCGAAGTGTGAGGCGACGGACGGTCTGGAAATGTGTGGCTTTGTGGAAAGCTCTCTTCACAGCGGAAGCCATCGCGAACCGGCGACGATTTTCAATGGCTGTCTTCAGGGCGTTTCACGCCGCGGCCATCCATCGCGGAATGGCTGTCACCGCCGCCACAGCCCGCCAACGCGCAGCGCTCCTCGCCGGAGGAGCCCTCGGGGATGAGCTCCACGTTCAAGACCGTCTGCTTGCCCGTGTCCACGCAGTCCTGGACGGAGGTGGAGCTGAAGCCGGGCGCGGAGATGCTCACGCCGTAGCAGCCCTCCGGCAGCGGCCCCAGGCGGGCGGGGTCCTTGTCATCAAACCCGGAAGCTTCGATGGGCGTGCCGTCCACGGAGGCCTTCACGTCCGTCACCTTCCGGCTGCCCCGGACATGGAGCTTCACGAAGAAGGCCCCGGCGGGCCGGGGCGCGACGTCCGGGACGTCCACGGACTGGCCTCCCTGCACGGTGAGCGTCACGCGCTCGGCCTTGTCCTCGGTGGCCAGGATGAAGAGCTCCGCCGGGCCGGCGGGCACGTCCTCCAGCGTGAAGCGGCCCTGCGCGTCCACGCCGCTGCGCACGCCGGGCGCGCCGACCACGGATACCAGCGCGACGGCGGGGTCGAACTCCGTGAGCCGGCCGCGCACGGTGCCCGCGCGGAAGGGCTCGTTGTCCAGGCTTCCGCACGCGCCCAGGCCCAGGAGGCCGAGCGACGACAGCGTCAGGATCAGGCATTGGCGGCGCATCAGAAGCGGTACCCCACGCCGGCGTTTCCGCCGATGAAGCCCACGGCCTGTCCCTGCCCGTCCACCACCACGTACGTCAGCATCCCGTGGCCCTGGGCGGTGAGCTCCAACCGCTCCCCCAGGCGCCACGCCAGTCCGCCCACCACACCGGGGCTGACGGTGAAGTAGCGCTGGCCTCCCGAATAGGCCTCCACATCGAAAGACCTGCCCAGGTACAGCGCGGCCACACGCGGGCCCGCGAACAGCGTCAATTGCTCCCAGCGCCACAGGTACGGCACCGCCGCGCCCAGCGTGAACGTGGTGTAGGCGAAGGGCACCTCGCTGCCGGGCGCCACCTGGAGCTTCTGGCGCCCACGTCCCAGCCCCATGTCCAGCATCAGGCCCAGGTCCTGGAGCGGCAGGTCCTCCAGCCGCAGCACCACGCCCACCTGGGGCGCCGCGGGCAGCAGCTCGCGCTGGCTCCTGCCGTCCGCGAAGGACATCATCCCGCCCACGAGCGACAGCGCGCGGCGCGGGATGGCGTCCGACAGCAGGCGCTCCAGCGGCAGGCGCTCGCCCCGGGCCACGTCCACTTCGCGCCGCACGAGGACGGCGTCGCCCTTGGTGAGCTCCACCGTGCGCTTGCCCGGGCCCACCGCGGCGCCGCCCGGCAGCTCCAGGCGCGGCTCTCCGTCCACCTTGAGCAGGAAGCCGTCCAGGCGCGGGTTGTAGGAGAAGAGCTCCGGCTGGCCCGTGCGGTCGATGCGGCCGGCGAGGATGACCGGATCCGCGCCCACCTCCATGATTTCGGCGGACGGCCGCTGACGTCCCTCCGTGAAGGTGAAGGTGCGGCGGCGCGAATAGTCGTGCGCCTCCGTGGCGGTGACGGCGCCGTCCGCGTTGCGGTCCGCCGCGCCGCCCAGGCCCTCGATGAGGAAGTACGTGTAGATGTCGTTGCGCAGGCCCTCGTCCTCGCGCGCCGTCTCGCCCCAGTCGCTGGCGGCGAACACCATGGAGGCCCGGGAGGACTCCTCCAGGGGGCGCGCGTAGAAGCCGGACTTGATGCCCGCGAGCTCCACTTCCAGCTCGTGGGGCAGCAGCGACTTGCCGCTGCCGCTGTGGCAGGTGGCCAGCACCAGCAGCCGACGCCGGCTGGGCAGCTGTTCGAACTCCGCCTTCAGCGCGTCCATGGAGAGCGCCGTCTGCGGGATGGCGCGGTAGGACGCGTCGCGCGTGACGAGGTAGCGCGTGAGCTCCCCGCGGCCGTCTCGCGCGAGCGTGCCGTGCGCGGACAGGTACACCACCACCACGTCGTCGGGCCGGGTGGCTTCACGCCGCAGCTGCCGGAGCGCCGCGAGGATGGCGTCGCGGGTCGTCTCCTCCGGGCGCGTGAGGACGCGCACCTGGTCGAAGTGGCCTCGCGCGGGGTCCTTCAGCGCCGCGGCCAGGTCGCTGGCGTCCTTGGAAGAGAAGCGCAGGGCGCGCCACTGCGGATCATCGAAGGACGACACGCCCACGAGCAGCGCGAGCCGCCGGGGGGTGTACGCGCGCGACAGGTCCGCGGCGTCGAGCCGCAGCGGCACGAGCCCGCCCTTGTCTCCAGCCGTGGCGGATGGGCCCGCGCAGGCGGAGAGGAGGACGAGGAGCAGGGGAAGGAGGCGCCTCACGGGGCCAGAGTCTGACCGGATTGGACCCGCACGTCGAACCTCACCACGGTCCCTGGGCGTGCATCCGGGCCACCGTCCGCGGCGAGCGCGGCGAGTGCGTCCTGCTCCGAGGCGGACTCACCGGGAGCGAAGGCCACCAGCGCCAGCGACAGCCGGCCCTCGTCCGACTCCAGGCTCACGCCCGCGAGGCCGTCGGGCCCCTCCAGGTCGTGGGTTCCCGCCGTCAGGGGGAAGCGGCCAAGCAGCTCCGGCGCCTGCTGCTCCTGCTGCTGGTAGAGCAGCGCGGTGCCGGACTCCGTGGCGTGGTAGCGCAGGAGCAGCACCTCGTCGCTGGTGACGTCCGCCCCGGAGTCCAGCCGGCGCAGGGCGCCGTCGGTGCTCCGCGCGACCACGGCCAGCTCCAGGGAGATGCGGCCCGGGCCCTTCTCACCGGTCCACTCGCTGGCACCTCGCGCGGGCCCCTTCACCAGCGGCACCAGCACCACCATCAGCACGGAGGCCGCGATCGCGCCGGCCATCCATCCCAGGTACCGGCCTGACGGAGGGGCGAAGCGGCGGGCGCGGGGCGGGGAGCGCAGCGGGACGACTTCCGCTTCGGCTTTTCCCTGGGGCGCGAGCGCCAGGAGCAGCGCGTCCGTCCGCCCGTCGAGCGGATCCGCGTGTGTGGCGAGGAACGTCTCACAGACCTCGCAGGGCGAGGCCAGGTGCTCGCGGAACCAGGCGACGGCGGCGGGGTCGCGCCCGGCGAGTTCGGCCATCGCGGTGGCATCCAGGTGTCTCATGGCTTCAATCCCACCGTCCGGCGAGCACCCGCAGGAGGAGCTCGCGCTTGATGCGCCCGCGAAACCGCTCCAGCCGCATGGTGACCGTGCTCTTTCCCACGCCGAGCTTCTCGGCGATCTCCCGCGCGGAGAGCTGACCTTCGATGTAGAAGAGCTGCACGGTCTTCTTCTCCTCGCCTTCGGGCAGCTCCGCGATGAGCTGCCGCACCACCTCGATGTCCCGCTCCACCTGGAGCGTGGGAGGCAGGGCAGGCACTGTCTCCGGCGTCGGGTCCGCCAGCTCCTCCTCCATCCGATGGAGCAGGTTGCGGCGCTCCAGCCGCGTGCGCGCCCGGTTGCGCGCGATGGTCAACAACCACGGGGTGAAGGCCCCCGCCGACTTCAGCTGGGACAACCCCCGAAACGCCCGCACGTAGGATTCTTGGAGGACGTCTTCCGCCTCGTCTGGATCCAATGTGCCGAAACCCGCCACCAGCCGGGCTACCAGGGGGCGGGTGCGACGGTATAGCTCGCTGAAGGCGGACGACTCCCCCCTCGTCGCGCGCCGAACCGCGTCCGTGACATCGTCCGTCTCACCCACCTGCGCAGAAGACCTCCTGGTGGGCGAATCGGCCACGGGCCCGGATTCTTCCACGGCTTTCGCGGTTAGAGTGAAGTCCTCACCGTCCAGCGCGAGGGGTGGCAGATGCGGCGGAAATGGATGATGGCGCTGGCCGCGGCGGGATGCCTCCTGGCGGCCTGTGGCCCCGCGGACGCTCCCCCGGCGGACACCCCTCCCGGGGAAGACCCTCCGGGGGACGCGCGGGACCCATCATCCGGGGAAGAGCCCGGCACGGCGGAACATGAGCTCACGCCGTGCCTGAGCCAGTGCTACGCGACCTGCGTGGGCAACACGCCCGAGGTCGTCGCGTGCCGGCAGGACTGCCGCGACGCGTGCGCCAGCGGCTGAAGGCCGGCGCGAGGTTCGTCAGGTCGCGAGCTTCGCCTTCAGCGTGATGTTCACGCCCCCGAGCGCCTTGGAGACGGGGCAGCCCTTCTTGGTCTCCTCGGCGATCTTCTGGAACTGGGCGTCGTTGGCGCCGGGGATGGTGGCCTCGGTGACGAGGTCGATGGTGGTGATGGCGAAGCCGTCGCCCTGCTTGTCCAGGTGCACGTCCGCGTTCGTCTGGATGCGCGTGGGCTTCAGGCCCGCCTTCTCCAGCCCCACCGACAGGGCCATGGAGAAGCAGCCGGAGAGCGCCGCGCCGATGAGCTCCTCCGGGTTGCTGCCCTGCTGACCCTCGAAGCGAGTGCCGACCGAGAAGAGGACCTCCGCGGCGTGACCGGGCTTCATCGAGCCCTTGCCGTCCTTGAATCCGCCGTTCCACTGCGCACTGCCCTTGCTGATACCCATGGCGTCCGTCTCCCCATGC
Source organism: Corallococcus sp. CA054B (assembly GCF_003611625.1). NCBI lineage: Bacteria > Pseudomonadati > Myxococcota > Myxococcia > Myxococcales > Myxococcaceae > Corallococcus > Corallococcus sp. CA054B. The sequence goes on along the minus strand of NZ_RAVY01000017.1, from coordinate 26,852 downwards.
GCGGCGCGGCACCGTGCCGCGTCCGTTGCGTTCGCGCGGCGGAAGGGTAGGGCGCTCACCGGAGCGCGGCGGTCCTGTTGGCGGACAGGGGCCGGGGACTGCCGGGGAGTGGACGCTCGCGCGCGCGGAGGCCTGGGTTCTGGACGGTTGGGGCCGTCAGGGGCTCACGACGGGTCGCAGGAAGAGCAGGTAGTGGTCCGGCAGGTCGCTGTACTCGGAGACGATGGCGTAGCCCGCGGACTGCGCCGCGGCGACGAGCGGGGGACGCATGGCCCTCAGGTGCGTCACCGCGATGCGGCCCTGGGGCGTGAGCGCGGGACGCAGCCGGGTGAGGTAGTCCACCCGGTCCCCGAAGAAGTGATCCACCTCCGAGAGGAGGATCAGGTCGTACGCGCCCGCTTCGAGTCCCGGCGCGTCCGGGGCCACCTTCCGCACCTCGACGTTCTTGCGTCCGAGGACCCGCGCGCGGAGCCGCTGAATGGCTTCGTCGTTGATGTCGGTGGCGACCACCTGGCCCGTGGGGCCCACCGCCTCCGCGAGCCGCTGCGTGAAGTACCCCAGCCCGGCCCCGACGTCCGCCACTCGCTGTCCCGGAGTGAGCCCCAACGCGGCCACGAACCGGGCGGGCTGACGGGAGCGGTCATACGCGGCATCCACGCCTTCGATGCCCCCCACGCCATGCAGCTCCGTGGCCGGCTCCGGCGCGGCGGTCCGCGCGGGCGTGGGCGGTGCTTCGGCCTGGGGGTCGGAGCGGCAGGCTCCGGCTGTCGTGACCAGGGCGAGACACAGACTCCACCGTGTAAGGAAAGGGAACACCGCCAGCGGACGGAAGAGAGTCATTGCAGGCACCGGGGCAGGAAGGGAACAGCGGAGTCAAAGTCAAACGTCCCGGTTGCGCAGGATATCGCTTTCTGCCGGACTGTGGGGACGCGAGGCATTTCCGCCTCCGTCACCTGGAGCCTCCTGCATGCGAAACATGATCCGTGGTTTGTTTTTGGCGGCCTTCTCCGTGGGCCTCCTCTCCGCCTGTGGTCCGGCGTCGGAGCAGGATGCGTCGCCGTCCACCGGTGAGGCGGCGCAGGTGGAGCAGGGCATTGGCAAGACGCCGGACTGTGCCTTCAATGAATCCCTGGCGGAGCAGGTCATCTGGTCTTCGACCTGCGCCGCGTGTCGCGAGGTGGGCGGCGACGGCAGCTGGCCGAACGGCTCCTACGGCCGGAGCGGCACGCTCTACATGACGTGCTGCGGCCCCAACGGCTGCGGTTCGTGGCAGAACATCCGGCCGGTCTGCACCAGCTGCTAGGCATTGCCCTTCAGCGCTTCGCGGTCACCTTCCACAGCGTGTTGCTGGCGTCATCCGCGACCAGCAGCGCGCCGTCCGGCAGCACGGTGACGCCCACCGGCCGGCCGTGCACCCGGGCCTGGGCCGCGTCGGCGATGAAGCCCGTGAGGAAGTCCTCCGGCGGCCCGGACGGCTTTCCGTCCTTGAACGGCACGAACACGACCTTGTAGCCGGACAGCTCCGCGCGGTTCCACGAGCCGTGCTGTCCGATGAACGCGCCGCCCTGGTACTTCCGCGGGAACGCCTGGGCCTCGTAGAACGCCAGGCCCAGCGACGCGGTGTGGGAACCCAGGGGCACGTCCGGCACCAGCGTCTTCGCCACCAGGTCCGGCCGCTGTCCCGCCATGCGCGGATCCTCGTTCGCTCCGAAGTATGCGTAGGGCCAGCCGTAGAAGCCGCCGTCCTCCACGTGCGTGAGGTAGTCCGGCACCAGGTCCTCGCCCAGGTCGTCTCGCTCGTTCACCGCCGTCCACAGCGTGCGCGTGCCCGGGGCCCAGCCCATGCCCACGGGGTTGCGCAGGCCGCTCGCGTAGATGCGCTCGCCCGTGCCGTCCGGGTTGAACTCCAGGATGTTGGCGCGGCGCTCCTCCTCCTTCAGGCCGTGCTCGGCGACGTTGCTCGCGGAGCCCACGGACACGTAGAGCTTCGAACCATCCGCGTTGGCCAGCAGGTTGCGCGTCCAGTGGTTGTTGTAGCCGCCCGCCGGCAGCTCCAGGATCTTCTCGCCGGGAGTCTTCAGCGACGTCTCACCGGCCGTGTACGGGTAGCGCCAGACGGCGTCCGTGCCGGCCACGTAGAAGCGGTCGCCCAACAGCAGCATGCCCAGCGGCTGCTTCACGCCCTCCAGGAACACCTCGCGGACCTCGGGGGTGCCGTCGCGGTCCGCGTCGCGCAGCAGGGTGATGCGGTTGGCGCTGTGGCCCAGGTTCTGCGAGCGCACCTTGCCGGACTCGATGGACTCCTCCTTGTCCTCCTCGCTCTTGAACTCGGAGCTGGCCTCGGCCACCAGGACGTCGCCGTTGGGCAGCACGTAGGTCCAGCGCGGGTTGCGCAGGCCGTCCGCGTAGCGCGTCACCTCGAAGCCCTCCGGGGCCGTGGGGCGCTTGCCTTCCGGCCAGCCGACGACCGTGCTGTACCGCTTCACCTTGAAGCTGGGGTCGGGCGCGGGCAGCGCGGGCGCCTTCGCGGGCGCGGCGGAGGTGTCAGGGGTGGAGCGGTGCGCGCAGTTCATCAGGAGCAGCGCGGCGCCCACGCAGCTGGAGGCTCGGAGGAGGAAGGACATGCCCTTCCTCTAGAAGCCCCCTCTCTGTCCGGCGATGACGGACGGAGCCGCCCCTCGCACGGGTGTTGAGTTGTGGGAAGGGCAGGACGCCCGCGGCTCAAGAAGTGAACACGTTCCGCACGTAGCCATCCACCTTCTGCTTGATGGACGCGTACCCCTTCGGCGCGTCCTCCGTGGGAATCTCTCCGGTCTCCGCCAGGCTCTTGAAGCGGCGCAGCGTCTTCGTCACCTGCATGGCGGGGATGCCGCGCATCCGCTGCGCCAGCGCCTCGGCCAGCGCGCCGCCCGGGGGCAGGAAGGCCAGGTGCAACGTCACCACCGTTACCCCGTTCGCGGGATCGGGCCGGAAGCGCACCCAGCCGCGCGTCTTCATGGGGCTGTTCTCCGTGGACTCCCAGCTGTGGAACTCCGGCGGGCGTTCCTCCGCGAGGTGTGAGTCCCAGCTCACGTCGCGCCCCAGCGGGCCATGGATCCGCCAGTGCCGACCGCCGTCGGCCGTGGGCGTGACCTCCGCGAAGTGCTCCACCAGGCGGCTCAGCGTGGAGGGGTCACGCCACAGGCGGTAGAGCTCATCCATCGGGCGTTCCACCGTGATGGTGCGCTCCACTTCGATGAGCTGTCCGTGCCGAGCTTCCTCGCCTGTCAATGCGCGGCGGGCCGACCGGGCGACCTCGAAGAGCGCACGCCGCTGGGATTGCAGGCCTCGGTAGAGCAGGGCGCCGCCGGCCAGGGCCACCGCCGTGCCCCCGAGCGAGCGGCGCTTCAGCCCCACGGACATCATCGTTCCCGCGACCACCGCGGTGCCGGTCAGCTTCCATTGCGCCGAGCGGAGCTCCTCCCGGGCCTCGGTTGTCTGGGTACGGACTTCCTGCAGGGCTGTTGTTCGTGAACTCGCCATGATTCCTCCTGACCTGACGCGCAGGAGGGTGATGCACGGGCGTCAGGCACTTCCCGCGAAACTTTGGGCCGGAATGCGCTGGGACAACCGTGCCTGGAGCCAGGGCGGAGGAATCGGCGCTCCGGCGGTCCTCAGTGAAGGGGTGAGGCGACCGGCGTGTGGATGTGTTCAGGGCGGACGCCCAGGCCTATCAGGCGAGCGGGGATGCGGCGCAGCGCGGGGATGCGCTTCACCAGCTGGAGGCTCAAGGGCAGCCGGCCGTTGCTGAAAGCGTGCTTCCGGAGCGCGGGGTCCACGACGCGGTTCTGGATGAGCACCTGCGCTCGCTGGGTGAGGCGGGTGGGGAACTCGCGGCGCTGCTGGACGCGGCGCAGGTCCTCGGTTGTGACATGGCGGGCGAGCAGGGGGCCCGCGAGCAGGTTGGCGGTGGCCACGGCATCCTGCACCGCCAGGTTGATGCCCACGCCGCCCACGGGCGACATCGCGTGCGCCGCGTCGCCAATGCACAGCAGGCCGGGTTGATACCAGGTGCGCAGCCGATCCACGCGCACGGTCAGTAGCTTCACGTCGTCCCAGCTTCGGATTTCACCGGCGCGGTCGGCGAGGAACGGCGCCTGCTTCACGAGCTCGGCCCGGAAGGACTCCAGGCCGCGCGCCTGGACGGACGCGATGCCGCCCTTGGGGATGACCCGGCCGCACTGCCACTGGTCGCCCCGGTTGATGAGGAGGAAGAGGGCTCCGCGCTCGAAGTGGCCCAGGGGCGGGCTGGGATCGTCCGGCCTGCGCGTCACGCGGAACCAGAGCACGTCCATGGGGGCGCCCAGGTTCTGGACCTCCAGGCCGGACTGCTGACGCAGCGTGGACTTCCTGCCGTCCGCCGCCACCACGAGCGACGCGCGCACCTCCAGCGGGCCCTCGGGTGTCCGTGCGCGGACCCCGACGACCTGGCCCTGGTCGCGCACGAGGTCCGTCACCTCCGTGCGGCGCAGCAGCTGGAAGGTCGGATACATGGTGGCCTTGCGCGCGATGAAGTCGAGCAGGTCCCACTGGGGCATGAAGGCCAGGTAGCGCGCGTGCGTGGGGAGGTGGCGGAAGTCCCCCACGGTGACTTCGTGCTCGCCGACCTGGAAGCGCAGGTCGAGGAGCTTGGAGTGGGGCAGGGCGAGCAGTTCATCCAGCCAGCCCAGCTCGTGCATCAGCTCCAGCGTGGACGGGTGGAGCGTGTCGCCCCGGAAGTCGCGGAGGAAGTCCGCGTGCTTCTCCAGCACCTTCACCTCCACGCCGGCCCGGGCCAGGAGCAATCCCAGCATCATTCCCGCCGGTCCACCGCCCGCGATGCAGCACTGTGTGGTGAGCGTGGGCTCGGCCATGGTGGAGCCTCCTCGGACGAAGGATCCATCCCGCCAGGAGGCGCGGCACCTGGAGCCCTGGCCGATGCGGCGTGCGGTGTCCGACGCATCCAGAGCCTTGGCGTCCGGGTCAAGGCGTCGCGCGCCCGCCGATTTCGGGGAAGCGCTCGTAGGCCCGCTTGAGCGCTTCCAGATGGGCGGGGTCGTCCAGGTCGAGGGGCGCCTCCGTCAGCTGCACGATCCACCCGCCCGTCGCCGTGCGCCGCGACCGTGAGAGCAAGTCGGTGTCGCGTGCAGGATCCGGGAACCCGATGGCCCGTGCGGCAGCCTCCGACCAGTAGTTCAGCCAGCCGAGGTAGTAGGGAATCTCGGGTGAACGGATGTGCTCGAAGAGCTTCAGGGCCGGCAGCCCCCGGCGAGGGGACGGGGGGCCTCCCCGGGTGGGGGCTGTCTGATACGCGATGTCCAAGGCAGCTCCGTCTGGCGTTGCTTGTCCCCAGAACGCTCGGGCGCCCTCCGACACGGCTTCAAGCACATTCGTCGCTGTGGAGATTACAGCCACGTCCAGGGGCAGCTTCGCGTGGATCTGGAATTGCGGCTCGCCGCCAGGGCTCGCAGACACGGAACGGTTGTGCCCGGAAATCATCACGGGAAAACGCTCATCTCCGTTGCATATGAACGGGAACTCGCCACGCGTTGCCTCCTGGGCCAACCACGCGTCGCGCTGTGGCACGACAGCGAGCTGTCGCTTCTCCGTCACTCTCCACTCCAGGCGCAATCCGGGCATCACGCGTTCGAGACCGTGGACAGTCGCGAGCGTGCGGTTGTCGTCGCCCACAAGCGCAGGCGCATAGATGTTGAGAATGAGGGGGCCTTGAGCGGTCATCTTTTGCACCCCGTGACAACCACCTTGAAGGTGGAGTCCTGCCTGAGCAGTGCGAGCTTATGTGCTTCAGAACTCACGCCAACGAAGAATTCATATCCGCAGGCCCGTGCGATGTCACGCTCCTTGGTTAATTGTTTGATTTCGTCTTCGATTTCGTGGTCCTGAATGAAGGTACTGTATGACTCAAACTGGTGGGTCTTGATTTCCCAGAGCACCTACGCGCCGACTTGCAGCGCATCGAAGCGCACCCCGCCCACGCTCACGTCCATTCCGGGGTAGCGGTTGGGTGGGAACCAGTCGGCGCACTCGTTATGTGGCCTGTCTTTGGATGCGCGCGGCACTGGAACAGGCTCACAGCTGGCGCGCCGTGTCCGGTCCACGGGCACGGGTGGCACCGGGGGCTGCCTGCCCTGGCCGGCTGGCTCCGGTTCCAGCTTGGGCTTCGGCTTCTCTACAGCATCTCGGGACGCAACCTTCGTTCCTCGTGAGGTCCCTGCTTCCTCCGGGTAGAGGTGGCGGAACTCATATGCATCCAGGGCCTCCTGGATGGCGACACCGACCACCACCACGCCCAGGATAATCACGGCTCCCACGGCGATCTCAGGAGCCGCCAGCACGCAGAATCCGAGTCCAATGGTCGCGGCGCCAGTGGACGCGACCGCGCACCTTCCCGTGGTGTCGTGGAACTCGACCCGGTCATGGTCGAGCGTCCGGTAACACCTCTCCACCAGCTCGGGCCACGGCTGGGACGCTTCGCGAACGACGCACCGCCCGCCGTCCATCCAAGGCAGTGCCGCCGCTCGCTGGAGGTTCGCAACCCGTTGGCTGCGGCGTGCGGGTGCTTTCGTGATGGGCTCTGTCGCGGCACAGCCCGAAAGGAACAGCAGGATTGCGATGCACGCGCGCAAACGCATGGCCACGGCCTCTTCTCGAAGGCAAGGATCTGCGGAGCCGGAAATGGCCCGGTCTGGAGTATGCCAGCCTTCGCGGTGGAGCGAAGTCGCGTCCGGCGGACGCGGCAATCCCTGACACGTACGGGTCAAGGTGCCGCGCGCCCGCCGATTTCAGGGAAGCGCTCATAGGTCCGCTTGAGCGCTTCCAGATGGGCGGGGTCGTCCAGGTCGAGGGGCGCCTCCGTCAGCTGCACGATCCACCCGCCCGTCGCCGTGCGCCGCGATCGTGAGAGCAACTCGGTGTCGCGAGCAGGATCCGGGAACCCGATGGCCCGTGCGGCAGCCTCCGACCAGTAGTTCAGCCAGCCGAGGTAATAGGGGATCTCCGGCGAACGGATGTGCTGGATGAGCTTCAGGGGCGGCAGCCCACGGCGTGGGGATGGCGGCCCCTCCAGCGTGGGCGCAATCTGATACGCGATGTCCAAGGCAGCTCCGTCCGGCGTCGCATGCCCCCAGAACGCGCGCGCACCCTCGGCAATGCGCTCCAGCAGCTCTGCCGCTGCCGTGATGACGGCCGCGTCTAGCGGCAGCTTTGCATGAACATCCAGCAAGGGCTGCCCGCCTGGCGCCTGACTCGCTGGAGTTGTCAATCCGCTCAGCATCACCGGGAAACCCTCATTGCCATTGCATACGAATGGGAACTTTCCCTGGGCCGCAGCCTTGGCAAGCCATTCGTCGCGCTGTGGCAAGAGGGCAAGTTGTCGCTTCTCAGTCACTTCCCAATCCAGGCGCAAACCGGGCAACGCTCGTTCCATGCCATGGACTGCTGCGAGTGTGCGGTCATCTCCACCCATGAGCGAAGGGGCGTAGACGGCAAGAACGAGTCGTTTTGTAGTGGTCATCGTTTGCATCCCGTGACGACGATCTTGAGCGAGGAATCAAGAGCGGACAGCGCGTCTTTGTGTGCTTGGGTGCTCACACCAACAACGAAGTCGTATCCACAGGCTTGCGCCACCCGGCGCTCATTGCGCAGTTGCTCAATCTCCTTCTCGACCTCCTGGTTTTGAACGAATTCGTTGTATGTATCAAAGCGATGGGTCTTGATCTCCCACAACACGCGTATGCCGACTTGAAGCGCATCGAAGCGTATCCCGCCAACGAGCACGTCCATCCCCGGATAGCGGTTCGGCGGGAACTTGTCGGCGCATTCATTGTGCGCGTCGTCCTCGCCCGCATGGGGAACCGGTACAGGCTCACAGCTGGCGCGCCGCGTCCGGTCCACGGGAACAGGGGGCGCTGGGGGCTGCCTGCCCTGGCCGGCTGGCTCCGGTTCCAGCTTGGGCTTCGGCTTCTCTACAGCATCTCGGGACGCAGTTTTCGTTCCTCGTGAGGTCCCTGCTTCCTCGGGATAGAGGTGGCGGAACTCATATGCATCCAGTGCCTCCTGGATGGCGACACCGACCACCACCACGCCCAGGACAATCACGGCTCCCACGGCGATTTCAGGAGCCGCCAGCACGCAGAACCCGATCCCCATGGCAGCGGCGCCAGTGGACGCGACCGTGCACCTTCCCGTGGTGTCGTGGAACTCGACCCGGTCATGGTCGAGCGTCCGGTAACACCTCTCCACCAGCTCGGGCCACGGCTGGGACGCTTCGCGAACGACGCACCGCCCGCCGTCCATCCAAGGCAGTGCCGCTGCTCGCTGGAGGTTCGCAATCCGTTGGGCGCGGGCCGTGGGCTCTTTCGCGATGGGCCCTGTCGAAGCACAGCCCGAAAGGAACAGCAGGATTGCGATGCACGCGCGCAAACGCATGGCCACGGCCTCTACTCGAAGGCAAGGCGTCCTACCGCCCCACGAAGTCCAGCAGCACAGCGTAGTGCGTGCCGGCCGCGGCGACGACCATGACGTGGAACACCTCGTGGTAGCCGAAGACGTGGGGGATGGGATCCGGCCAACGGCGCGCGTATACCACCGCGCCCACGGCGTAGAGCACGGCTCCGAAGAAGAGCCAGCCCACGCGGTCCTGGCCCATCACCCCAGGCAGGTTCCAGAACACCGGGGCCGCCACGCAGCCCAGCGCCACGTAGAGCCCCGAGCGCAGGCTCCTCGACGCGGAGATTCCCGCGAGCGTCAACGTGGCTCCCGTCAGCGCCGCGCCCCACATCACCCAGAGCAGCCTCTGACTCAGGCCCCCCATGGGGTCCAGCGTCGCCAGCGGCGTGAAGCTCCCCGCGATGAGGATGAAGATGGCCGCGTGGTCGAACCGGCGGATCCGCTGGTACGTCGCCGCGCTCCAGGTGGGCCAGTGATAGCCGCCGCTCACGCCGAACATCAGCACCAGGCTGCAACCGAACACCAGGTTCGCCGCGTACTGCACGCCGTGCACCGGCAGCTGCGCCAGCCGCACGCAGCCCACCAGCGCCGCCACGAACGCGATGACGTGGGACAGGCCGCGCAACCGGGGCTTCACACTCTCTTCCATGGCGGTGCTCGTACTTCCGGCACGTCATGGCTTCGTCAGCGCTCGCGCGCCTTCGCGCCCCGGACGTCGCGTTCTCCACGCAACGCCCCGGACGAGTGTCGCCAGGACGTCAGCTCGCGGCCCCGGACGGCACCCGGCACGCGGCGTGGCCCAGGATGACGTCCCCGTCGACGGTGCTCGTCGGCGTGGGCGTCCAGCCGGCGCGCAGCCGCGCGTCCAGCAGCTCATCCGCGGTAGGGCAGTGGTCCCACACGGAGACCGAAGTCACGCCGCCCAGTCAGGTGGTGTCGAAGACGAGGTAGCGCTCCTCTTCCCAGGGCAGCACCACGTCGTGGGTGAACTCGTCCTGGACCACCACCGCCGTCACGTCGCGCGGCGGCTTGCTCGCGAAGCCCCAGCGGACCACGTCCTGGAGCAGCGTGAGCGGCGCGAGCTGCCGCTCCAGGGCAGCTCGCCGCTCGGGGGACAGCCCGGAGTGGTCGGTCAGGGGCACCATGTCCCGGAGTGTAGCCCCATCCGGGCCCCAAGCTTCACGCCGCCGCGGGCTTCTGCTGGTCGTCCAGCGTGCCGGAGCGCAGCGCCTTGCTCGCGGCCCCCGACATGACCTCCGCCAGCGTCTGCACGGAGTGCGTGACGGTGCGCGTCTCCTCCACGGCCTGGAGCGTGCGCTGCATCTGGCCGGACAGCTCCTGGATGGCCTGGGCAATCTGGTGCGTGCCCGAGTCCTGCTGGGCCACCGCCTGGGTGATCTGCCGCACGCTGCCCGTGGTGTCGCCGATGATGCTCGTCAGCTTCTGCAGCTGCGCGCCGGAGTTGCGGACCGCGTCCAGGCTCACCTGCACGCGCGCTTCTCCCTGTCCGCTCATCTGCGCGGCCTCGCGCATGCTCATGCTCACGCCGTCGAGCACGTCGCGGATCCGCTCGGTGGCGCGGATGGACTGGTCCGCCAGCCGGCGCATCTCCTTGGCCACCACGCCAAAGCCCTTGCCGCTGTCGCCGTTGCGCACCGCTTCAATGGCGGCGTTGATGGCCAGCATGTTGGACTGGTCCGCCAGCGTCTTCACGTCGTCGACGATGCTGGACACCTCGCGGGTGCGCTCGTCGAGCGCGAGGATGCGCGCGGCCATCCCCGACACCTCCGTGCGGATGGCGGCCAGGTCCGTCAGCGTGCGCTCCAGGGCGGCGCCGCCCTCGCGCCCCACGGCCTCCGCGCTCTCCGCGGACGCCGCCAGCACGCGCGCCTTGTCCGCCGTCAGGTGCGAGCCCTGGCGGATCTCCTCCACCGTCGCCTCCAGCTCGCGCAGCGCGGCGGCCTGGCGGCTGATGCCCACGGTCTGCTCCTCACTGGAGGTGTGCAGCTGCTGCACGACGGCGGCGAGCTCGTCCGCGCCGCGGCCCATGCCCTCGGCCAGCAGGCGCACGTCCTTGCGGCGCGCGTCCAGCTGGTGCGTGTACTCCGCCAGCGAGCGCACCACCTCCGCGGAGCGCCGCGCCACGATGGCCACGAGCGACAGCGTGAGCGCGAAGAAGCCCCAGTGCACCTGGCTGTCGGTGGCCTCCATCACGCCCAGCATCGGCAGGGTGCTGAGCAGCAGCACGATGGTGAGGACTCCCAGGCCCGCGACGAAGATGCGCGCGTCCTTGTTGCCCTTGAACGCCTCCACCACCGCGACCCCCACGCACACCAGCAGTCCGGGCAGCGAATAGAGGATGAAGGCGGACAGCAGCCGCCACGCGGAGCCCAGGTCCACCACCACGATGATCGCCTGGAGGATGGCCGGCACGGTGACGACCGCCGCGCCCCGGCGGAACCAGCGCAGCTTGTCCGTGCCCACGGTATCGGAGATGAACCACGCCAGGGCAGGCAGGATGGCGTACGAGCCCAGCAGCGTGAGGACACTGCCGGTGGCCGCCTTGCCCCAGAGCGCCGGGAACAGGCCGCTGGAGCCGAGCAGCAGCGCGCCCGAGCCCGCGGAGAACACGGTCAGGGCAGCGAGCATCCGCCACTGGCGCCGCAGGATCGCGGCGAACAGCGACACCGCGCCAATGCCGACCAGCAGCGCCCCCATGACGAAGGGCGCCAGGCCCACGCGCGTCACCTCCGCGAGCAGCGCCTGGTGCGAGCCCACCTTCGCGTCGCGCGTGACGCCGATGGCGGGCCCATGGGCCTGGATGCGCAGGAGCACGCGATGGCCCAGCGACGCGGGCGGCACGGGCACCAGGTGCCAGACCATGTTCTCCATGAGCTCCTGGCCGTCGGGGGTCAGCGTCCCGCTGGAGTAGACGCGCTGGCCGTTGGCGTAGACCTCGAAGGCGTTGGCGACGTTGCCTAGGAAGAGGGCGGGCTCCAGCCACGGGCCCTGGGGCACGGGGATGCTCAGCCAGAGGAAGGTGTTCGTCCCCCGGCCCGGCGGCTCCTGGAGCGCGGTCACGGCCTGCCAGCCCGCCGCGTCCTCCGGCTCCGTCGCCCACGTGGGAACGCCGTCAGGCCCCAGCGGTGAGTCGCCCCAGCGATAGCGCCACCCGTCGAGCGCGGGCTGGGCCGCCGTCGTCCCAGTGGCCTCCGCTCGCGCCGCGGGCACGAACGCGAGGAGCATCAGCAGCGCGGACCCCAAGGCCGCGAGCCGCGATGCGAGGGCCTTCCGGGAGCCGCGGAAGGAGATGGGTCGGTGGAGCAAGTCGATAGCGAAGACGCGGGAGCGACACATTCGTGACACATGCTCCAGCGCCAGGGGGTCCAAAGTAAAATGGGTCCCTGATGCCTCGCCCGCCGTGCCTCCGGCCATCGTGGTTCACGCACCGTCCTCGGCCCTCGCGAACATGCCTGGATAGAAACGTAAAACATGGAATTGTTCTCAAGCTCGCCGCGCCGCCGGTTCTGTCGCAAGCCCCTACCCTGAGGGTTCAGCGCTCCTCTGGGCGCGCCATGAGGCAAGCCCCGGTGGCGCATGCACCCTGGAGGGGGCCGGGCCAGCGAGGGCCCGGCACGGCGCCGCCCGCGACTGTGCGCGGAGTGAAAAAAGCAGGCCGCCTGGACGGGGGTCCCATGCGTGTTTTCAGCACAGGGGCGAGCCTCTCAGCGCGGTTCGAGGACGCCCGGGTGCAGCCGGGCGATCAGCTCCTGCTGCTTCGCCGACAGCCTTCCGTTGAAGCGGGCCACGTAGGACTCCACCAGCGGGCGCGCGTCGGTGAGGAAGGGCAGGTCGCTGGTCACCATGTGGCGGATGACGAGCATGGGCATGGGGCTCTTCAACGGCCGGAAGTCCGGGTTCCACAGGCCGGGGTTCGCGGGCGGCGCGCCGTGGAACTGGCCCACCATCAACCCGTCCGCCACGAAGGCGGGCTTGAGCCGCTCCTGCGGTCCGTCGATGAGGCGCGCGTAGTCCTCCGGCCGCAGATCCGGGAAGAGGAGGAGGATGGACTTGTACTGCGCATCCCGCCCCTCGCGCGGCTCCAGCTGGAGGAACCAGTCGCGGTAGCGGAGCACCATCGCGTCGATGTCGCCGGGCGTGAGGTCCGCGCCGCGGCGGACGGTGGGGAGGAACAGCGACAGGTCCAGGGAGCGGGGCACGAAGGGACACACCAGCCCCGGCCGTCCCAGCTCGGGATGCGGCGCGGAGAGGTACGTGCGGGCCCAGTGCACCGCCTGCCGGGCCACGTGCAGGTCGGTGCCGGGCGGGGCGTCTTGGTCGCCGGAGAGGTCGGACAGGTCGAACAGCCAGCAGGAAGCGTCGTCGGGGTGAACGCGCATGGAGGAGTCCTCGAAGGGGGCGGTGCCTAGGCGGCCTTCGACAGCTGGAGGTCGGCCTGTTGTTGCAGGGCGTCCTTGTCCAGGATGACGGGGTCGGGAATGGCGTCCGGCAGCGCGTCCTCCACCCGGCGAAGGGGCGCGTAGAGGAAGCCCAGGACGGTCAGCAGCAGCGACAGCACGCCGGTGAGCACCACCAGCAGCGCGATGCCGCGCCCCGGACCTTCGCCCAGCAGCGGCGCGAGCGTGGACGCCACGCGTGGATCCGCGAGCAGCGGCGTGAAGACGCCATCCACCAGCCGGCCCGCGGCGAACGCGCCCAGCGGCATCAGCGAGCGCGCCAGCATCTGGTTCGCCGCCAGCACGCGGCCCTGCAGCTCCAGCCCGACCTTCACCTGCACCAATGACAGCCAGTGCGCGTTGATGAAGGCCGTGCACACGCCGATGCCCAGCATGCCCACCATGGGGAAGCCGAGCGCGGGCCTGAGGCCCATGCCCACCGCGGAGACGCCGAACAGCGCGATGAAGCCAATCATGCCGTCCATGCGCCGCCGGGTGCCGCCCCAGAGGCTCATCACCAGGCTGCCCAGGAGCATGCCGGCGCCGTTCATGGCCATCACCGAGCCCAGCCGCGCCGCCGAGGAGAAGGACAGCACCAGCGGCGTCACCAGCACGTTGGCGACGCTGGCCAGGCAGTTGCCCAGCGCGAAGAACACGGCCAGCGCCAGCAGGCCCTGGCGCTTCTGGAGGTAGCGCCAGCCCTGCGTCACCTCCTGGAGGAAGGGCTCCTCCTGTTTGCGGAAGAGGGCGGAGGGGAAGCGCACCGCCAGCAGCGTCACCAGCGCGACGGCGTAGGTGGCCACGTCCAGCAGCAGGATGCGGTGCAGCCCCAGCGCCAGCATCAGCGCGCCGCCCAGCATCTGCGACAGCATCACGCCCGTTGCGCCGCCCAGCTGCGCGAAGCCGTTCGCGTGGCCGAGGTAGCGCTTGGGCGCGAGCTGGGCCACGGCCGCCGTATACGCGGGCTGCCGGAAGGCGCTCGTCACCGCGCTCACCACGGCCAGGACATACAGGTGCCCCATCTGGAGCGCCCCGGACCACGACAGCGCCGCGGTGACGGCGGCCGTGGCCAGCGTCACCGCGTCGCAGGCGAGCATGATCTTCCGCCGGTCCCACCGGTCCGCGAGCGCCCCCGCGATGGGCAGCGCGAGGATGCCGGGCAAGAGGCCCAGCGTGGACATCAGCGCGAAGCCGGACACCGCGCCCGTGTGCTGATACGCCCAGACGCCCAGCGCGAACGTGGACAGGCCCGTGCCCACCATGGACACGAGCTGTCCCACCGTCACCGTGAGGAACGTGCCCAGGCCCGGCGCGACCGTCCGCCCGGTGGCGAGGGTCTCGGCTCCAGGCGCGGGCCCGACGGCGGCGCCCGTGGGGCCCTGCCTCCAGCGCGCCGCCTGACGCTGGCCCAGCGTGGCCAGCTCCGTCGCCTGATGCTTCTGGAAGAAGTGGCCCGCGTGGGGAATGACCTCCAGCGAGATGGACCGGCTGAAGCGGCCCCACTCCAGGAACTCCTCCTGGTGGAACTCCGTCGCGCGGTCGCGCTCGCCCACCACGCAGACCAGGGGCGTGCGCAGGGGCGGGCCCGTCTCGCCCCGGTAGGCGCGCGTGTAGAAGTCCTCCGCCTCGCGGCCGTCGTGGCGCATGTTGCGCGCCAGGAACTCCAGCTCCGCCGGGTCCTCGCCGCCAGAGGCGCCGCCCGTCACCAGCAGGCCGTCCACGATGGAGCGCGTGGACACCAGTCCGTCCGTGGGCAGCACCTTGCTGATGATGTCGAACAGCGCGCCCGGCAGTCGCGGCATCGGGAACGAGCCGCCCACCATGATGCCCAGCAGCGGTGCCCCGCGGTCCTCCAGGTGCCGCGCCACCGCCACGGCCATCGCCGCGCCCAGGCAGTGGCCATAGAGCAGGATGGGGCCCGTCACGCGCTGGAGGACCTCTTGCGCCACCTGTCGCACCACGGTGTCGAAGGGCTGGAGCGCGTCGTCCCGGCGGGCGTAGTCGTGCCCGGGCAGCTCCACCGCGTAGAGCGCGTCCTTCGCGGCCATCCGCTCCGCGAGGTTGAGATAGGAGATGGCGCTGCCTCCGCCGAAGGGGACGCACACCCAGGTGATGCCGTCCGGCTTCGCGTCCGCCTTCGTCAGCCGGTGGAGCAGGCCCTGCTGCTGCTCGGTGCCTTGCGACAGGTGCTCCGCCAGCTTGCGCACGGTGGGGAAGCGGAACAGGTCCATCACGCTCACGTCGCGGCCCATGCCGCGGACGGCGCGCACCGCCTTGAAGGACTCGCCGCCCAGCTCGAAGAAGTTGTCGTCGATGCCCACCTCGCTCACGCCGAGCACGCCAGCCCAGACGGTCGCGATGTGGGCCTCCAGCTCGTCGCGCGGCGCCACGCGGGGCCCGGCGGACGGCGTGCGCTCCGCGCTGGGGGCGGGCAGGGCGAAGCGGTCCAGCTTGCCGTTGGGGTTGAGGGGCAGCGTGGGGATGACCACGAAGGCGCCAGGCACCATGTAGTCCGGCAGCGCGGCCCGCAGGCCCGTGCGCACGGCCGTGAGGACCGCGTCCGGCGCGGAGGCCTCGGCTTCGGCGAGCACCAGGTACGCCACCAACCGCTTGTCTCCGGGGGTGTCCTCGCGCAGCAGCACCACCGCGTCTCGGACGCCCGCGTGGGCCTGGATGAGCGCTTCGATTTCACCCGTCTCGATGCGGTAGCCGCGGATCTTCACCTGGTGGTCGATGCGGCCCAGGAACGTCACCGTGCCGTCCGCCCCCCACCGCGCCAGGTCTCCCGTGCGGTACAGGCGGCCTCCCGGCGTGTCGCCAAAGGGGTCCGGGATGAAGCGCTCGGCGGTGAGGGCCGGGCGCCCCAGATAGCCTCGCGTGACGCCCGCGCCGCCGACGTGCAGCTCGCCCGGGACGCCGATGGGGACGGGCTGCCCCGCCGCGTCCAGCACGTACACGCGCGTGTTGCCCAGGGGCCTGCCCAGCGGCAGCGACGGACCCCGGTGCGCGGGCGGTGAGGGCGGCGGCACGTAGGTCAGCGTGGCCACGGACGTCTCCGTGGGGCCGTAGTGGTTCTGGAGGATCAGCTCCGGCGCGGCCTCCCGGATGGCGGCGACCAGCTCCCACGGGCACGCCTCGCCCGCGAAGACGAGCCTCGCGCGGGGCAGCAGTTCCGGGAGCGCGCGCAGGGAGCGCAGCGTCTCGAAGTGGCTGGGGACCAGCTTCAGCACGTCGATGGGGTGGTGCTTCAGGTAGTCCGCGAACGCCGCGGGATCCGCCGCGCGGTCATGCGACAGGACATGCAGGCATCCACCCGTCGTGAGCGCGCCCCAGACCATGGTCGTGCCCAGGTCCGCCGCGAAGGTGGAGACGATGGCGAAGTGGCTGGCGGGCGGTGCATCCAGCCGGCGCAGGATGCCGTCCAGGTAGTTGCCGTAGGTGCGGTGCTCCACGGCCACGCCCTTGGGCTTGCCCGTGGAGCCGGAGGTGAAGAGCACGTACATCAGGTGCTCCAGCCCGTGGAGTCGCGCGGGCCGCGTGGCGGGGTGGCGCGCGAGGACGTCCGCGTCACGGTCCAGGCAGACGGCGCTCAGCGAAGGCGAGCCCTGGAGCGGATCCGCGAGGTGCGCCTCGGTGACGACGATGCGCGCGCCCGCGTCCTCAAGCATGAAGCGCACGCGGTCCGCCGGGTACGACGGGTCGACGGGCACGTAGGCCGCGCCCGCCTTCAGGATGCCGAGCACGCCCACCATCGTGTCCAGCGAGCGCTCCAGGTAGAGGCCCACGCGGGACTCGGGCCCCGCGCCCAGGCCGCGCAGGTGGTGCGCCAGCCGCGACGCGCGCGCGTCCAGCTCCCGGTAGGTGTAGCGGCGGCCCTCGAAGGCCACGGCCGGGGCATCCGGCGTGCGGTCCACGTGGGCTTCGAAGCGCTGCACCACGTCCAGCGCGGGCGGGTACTCCGTCCGCGTCGCGTTCCAGTCGCGGACGACGCGGGCGGACTCGTCAGGAGGCAGCAGGGGCAGGGTGGACAGGGGCGCTTCCGGCCGCGCCGCCATGCCCGCGAGCAGCTCGCGCAGGTGGCCCACCATGCGCACGACGGTGTCCCGCTCGAAGAGGTCGGTGTTGTACGTCACGGAGCCGGTGAGGCTCGAGTCCACGTCGTCCACGGACCAGCTCAGGTCGAACTTGGACGTGCGCGTGTCCAGCGGCAGCTCCTCCACGCCCAGGTCCGCGAGCGCGGGCGTGCTCCGCGGGATGTTGTTGACGGAGAGCAGCACCTGGAACAGCGGGCCGTGCGCCAGGTTGCGCTCGGACGTCGTCGCTTCCACCAGCTTCTCGAACGGGAGCGCCTGGTGGTCCGCGACGGCGAGGAACTCCTCGCGCACCTGCTGGAGCAACTCGCGCGTGCTCGCCCTGCCCACGGGCCGCGTGCGCAGGGCCAGCGTGTTGACGAAGCAGCCCACCAGGCCCTCCAGCCCGGAGGCGTCGCGTCCGGCCACGGTCGTGCCCAGGACGAGGTCCTCCTGGCCGGTATAGCGGTGGTACAGGGCGCTCAGGCCGGAGAGCAGGACGACGAACGGGGTGACGCGCTCGCGCTGCGCCAGGGCCCGCACCGCCTGGGACAGCGCGGGCGTGAGGTCGAAGGGCTCGATGGCCCCGTTCGAGGTGCGCACCGATGGACGCGGCCGGTCCGTGGGCAGTTCCAGCAGCGCGGGGGCACCCTGGAGCCGGGCCTGGTAGGCCGCCAGGTGGGACGCGAGGCTGTCGCCGGACATGCTCGCGTTCTGCCAGTGCGCGAAGTCCGCGTACTGGAGGGCCGGCTCCGGCAGCGGCGAGGGCTGCCCCGCGACGAACGCCGCGTAGAGCGCGCCCAGCTCCTTCAGCAGCACGCCCATGGACCAGCCGTCCGCGGCGATGTGGTGCAGCGTGAGCAGCAGCACGTGCTCCGCGTCGCCCACGCGCCACAGGTCCGCGCGCAGCGGCAGGTCGTGCTCCAGCGCGAAGGGACGGCGCGCCCGGGCTTCGACGGCGGCCTGGACCTGTTCGAGGCCGGAGCGCTCCGGTGTCACGTCGTGCCGGGTGAGCGTCACCCGGGACGCGGGATGCGTCACCAGCGCGGGGGCGTCGTCGCGGGTCGCGTAGGTCGTGCTCAGGACCTCATGGCGGCGCGCGACCTCCTGGAGCGCGGCCTCCAGCGCATCCGTGTGGAGGGCTCCAGTGAGGCGCAGCGCGAGCGGGATGTTGTACGCGGCGCTGCCCGCTTCCCACTGACCCAGGAACCACAGCCGCCGTTGCACGGAGGAGATGGGCGGCTCCTCGTTCGGGGGACGGCGTGGAATGACGGGCGTGCTGGCTTCCTTCGCCCGTGCCTTCTTCAGGCGCTTCTCCAGCAAGGCCCTGCGGGCATCCAACGTCGGATTGGGATCGCTCATCGTGATGGCTTCTCGGGGGTGGCGAGGAGGGAGCGGTGCTTCAGGAAGCGCGGGAGGCGCCGGGGGCCAGCGCCTCGGCGACCTCTTCGTCGCTGAGCGCATCGATGTCGGCCATCAGCGCCTGCTCGATGCGCTCGGCGAGCGCGGCGAGGACGGGGGACTCGAAGAGCACCCTCACGGAGAGGGGCACCTCGAAGCGCTCGCGCACGCGGGCCATGACCTGCGCGGCGAGGATGGACTGGCCGCCCAGCCCGAAGAAGTCGTCCTCCACGCCCACGGTGGGCAGGCGCAACACCTCACACCAGAGCTCCACGAGGAGCTCCTCGGTGATGGTGCGGGGCGCGACGGGCGGCGAGGTCCGCGCGCTGGCGTCGTGCGCGGGTACGGGCAGCGCGCGGCGATCCACCTTGCCGTTCGGCGTGCGGGGGAACGCGTCCAGGGGGATGAAGGCGGAGGGCACCATGTGCTCCGGCAGGCGCTCGCGCAGGAATCGAGGGAGCCCGTCCAGGGCCACCGGCGTGCCGGGAGTGCCAAGGACGTAGGCGATGAGCTGCTTGCCGCCCGGGCCCCGCTCATGCACGGCCACCAGGGCCTCATGCACGCCGGGGTGCTGGCGCAGGGTGGCTTCAATCTCGCCCAGCTCGATGCGGAAGCCGCGGAGCTTCACCTGGTCATCCACGCGGACCACGAACATCAGCGAGCCGTCCGGCAGGAAGCGCGCGAGGTCGCCCGTGCGGTACAGCCGCTCGCCGGGCACGCGCGCGAAGGGGTTGGGGATGAAGCGGTCCGCGGTGAGGTCCGCCCGGCCCAGGTAGCCGCGCGCGAGCCCCGCGCCCCCGATGTAGAGCTCTCCCGTGACACCGGGCGGCACGGGCTCCAGCCTCGCGTCGAGCACGTACACCCGGGCATGCGGGATGGGACGGCCGATGGGCGGAGCGCCGCCGCCGGGCTGGCAGCGGGCCATCGTGGTGCAGATGGTCGTCTCCGTGGGGCCGTACGCGTTGATGAAGCGGCGGCCCGGCGCCCAGCGGTCGACGAGCCCGGCGGAGCACGCCTCTCCACCCGCGATGACGGACCTGAGCGCGGGCAGCTCCGTGGCGGGCAGGGTGGCCAGCACCGACGCGGGCAGGACGATGACGGTGACGGACTCGTCGCGCAGCAGCGCGGCCAGCTCCGCGCCGCCCACCACGTCCGCGGGGCGCAGGAGCAGGGTCGCGCCCACCGCGAGCGTCATGAACACGTCCGACACGGAGACGTCGAACCCGAACGACACGAACTGCAGCACGGTGCTGTCCGGGAAGATGCCGAAGCCGTCAATCTTCGCCAGCACCAGGTTGTAGAAGGCCCGGTGCTCCACCTCCACGCCCTTGGGCCGTCCCGTGGAGCCCGAGGTGTAGATGACGTACGCGAGGTGCTCCGGCCCCACGCCGCTGTCGTGAGGCGTCGTCGGCTGTCGCGCCAGCGCCTGCGCGTCGCGCACCACGTCCACCACCGCTGGCGCCGGGCTCCCCCTGGAGCCGAGGCCCGTCGACAGGGCGTCCGCACGAGCGCCCAACCCGGAGCCGGAGACGACGACGCGCATGCGCGAGTCGGTCATCATGAACGTGAGCCGGTCATCGGGATGGGCGGGATCCAACGGGACGTAGACGCCGCCCGCCTTCGCGATGCCGAGCACCGCGCAGACCAGCTCCGGGCTGCGCTCCATCAACAGCCCGACGCGCACCTCCGGCCCCACGCCCAGGCTCCGCAGGTGGGCGGCGACCTGGTTCGCGCGGGCATCCAGCTCACCGTAGGTCCAGGACACGCCACCGGACCGCATGGCGACCTTCCCGGGCTCACGGCGCGCCTGGGCCTCGAAGAGGGCGTGGCTACAACCCGAGGGCGGCGGATGGACGGTCTCGTTCCAGGCCTCCAGCATGCGCTGGCGCTCCTGCGGGGAGAGCATGGGCAGCGTGTCGAAGGGGGCATCCGGCCTGGCGATGGCCGCGCCCAGGAGCGCCGTGAAGTGCTCCAGCATCCGCGCGGCGGTCCCTGCCGCGAACAGGTCGGTGTTGTATTCGAGCGAGAGGGTGGGGCCCTCCGGAGGGAAGTCGACCACGAGCGTGAGGTCGAAGCGGGCCTTGTCGGTGTGCACCTCTCCGCCCGACGCGACGGTCAGCCCGGGCTGGAGCGTGGCCGGAGCGACGCGGTCCTGCACCACCAGCATCACCTGGAACAGCGGCGCATGGGACAGCTCACGCCGCGCCCCGAAGACCCCCAGGACGTCGTTGAAGGGCAGCGCGCCGTGCGCGTAGCCATCGAGCGCCACCTTGCGCACGCGCGCGAGCAGCTCGCGGAACGACGGAGTGCCCTGGAGGTCCACCCGCAGCGCGAGCGTGTTGACGAAGAAGCCCATCAGCCCACGGGCCTCGGAGGGGGGCCGGGATTCGAAAGGCGTTCCCACCACCACGTCCCGCTGGCCGGAGTATCGCGACAGCCACGCGCAGAACGCCGCCAGCAGGGCCATGAACGGCGTGGCCTGCGCGCGCCGTCCCAGCGCCTCCAGGTCCGCGAGCAGGCCCCGGGGCACGTCGCGGGTCAGCGTGGCGCCACGGAACGTCTGGGCGGGCGGACGCGGGTGATCCATGGGGAGCGTCAGCACCGGCAGCTCGCCGCCCAGGTGCTCCGTCCAATACGACAGCAGCCGTTCACGCGTGGCGCCCTGGAGCTGCTCGCGCTCCCAGGCGGCGACGTCGCGCGCCTGGACGGGAAGGGCCGGCAGCGGCGACGCGAGCCCTCGCGCGAAGGCGGGATAGAGCACCTCCAGTTCACGGAGCAGCAGGTCCACGGAGGCGCCGTCGAAGACCGCATGGTGCGCGGTCAGCAGCAGCTGCGCGCGGCGGGCGTCCCACCGCAGCAGCAGGCCCCGCAGGAGTGGCGGCTGGCGCAGGTCGAAGGGTTGGAGCGCCTGCGCCTGCTCACGCGTGTGCGCGGTGGCCGCGGCATCCGCGACCCCGTCCAGGTCCACCACCGTCAGAGGAAAGGGGCCAGGGGCGACGACGTGCAGTCGGGGTTGACCGTCACGGGAGACGAAGCCCGTCCGCAGCACCTCGTGGCGGCGCAGCACCTCGGTGAGGGCACGCTCCAGCACGGCGACGTCGAGCGGCCCGTGGAAGTGCAGCCGCACGGACGTGTTGTAGAGCGCGGCGTCGTCCACGAACTGGTCGATGATCCACAGCCGCTCCTGCGCGAACGACAGCGGGCCGTCCGAGTCCGGAGCACGGAGGACGGGAGGCGGCGACGACGCGGGTTCGGCGTCCAGCCAGCGGGCCAGTCCCGCTAGCGTCCCTGCCTCCAGCACGGCGCGCGGCGGCACGTCCCGGCCCAGCTGGCGGTGAAGCTCCGTCGCCAGCCGGGCGGCGAGCAGCGAGTGCCCGCCCAGGTCCATGAAGTGCTCGTCCCGGCCAATGGCTTCCAGCCGCAGCACCTGCCGCCACACGGGGAGCAGCCGCGCTTCAGTGGGCGTGAGGCCGGCGTCGGAGGAAACAGGCCGCGGCGCGGCTTCTGGGACGGGGAGGGCGGCGCGGTCCACCTTGCCGGTGGCCGTGAGTGGCAGGGACTCCAGGAACACGAACGCGGAGGGGACCCACGGCTCGGGCAGCGTCGCGCGCAGGCCCTGGCGCAGCGTCGCGGGCGTGACGGCTGCGCGGGCGACGACGTAGGCGACCAGCCGGCGCTCCGTGCCTGGGTCCTCACGCACGAGGCTCACGCTCGCGCGCACCTCCGGCAGCCGGGCCAGGGCGGTGTCAATCTCCTCCAGCTCAATGCGGAACCCGCGCAGTTTGACCTGGTGATCCGCGCGGCCCAGGAACTCCAGCGCGCCGTCATCACGCAGCCGGGCCAGGTCGCCCGAGTGGTACATCCGCGCTCCCGGCACACCGCTGAACGGATCCGGCAGGAACTGGCGCGCCGTGTGGGCAGGGTCGCCCCAGTAGCCGCGCGCCAGCGTCGCCCCACCGATGAAGAGGGCCCCCGGCTCTCCGGGCGCCACCGGCCGCAGCGCCATGTCGAGCAGGTGGATGGACACGCCATCCAGGGGCCTGCCGATGGACGGCAGGGTGGAGCCCTCCGGGAGCACCCGCTCGCGCGTCACGAAGACGGCGGTCTCCGTGGGGCCGTAGCAGTTGAAGAACGCGAAGGGCGCGGACGCATGGGGACGGACGCGCAGGGACTCGCCGCCGGTGAGCAGCGCGCGCAGGGCCGGAGCGGCGGGCCAGGGCAGCGAGGCGAGCTGTTCCCCCAGCGCGGTGGTGAGGAAGCAGACGTGGATGGCCCGCTGCACCAGCCACTGCTGGAGGCGCTCCGGCACCAGCCGCACGGTGTCGTCCGCGACGTGGAGGCTGGCGCCCGCGGACAGCGCGGGCCACACCTCCAGCACGGAGGCATCGAACGCAGGGGAAGCATGGAACGACACGCGGTCATCCGACGTCAGCGCGAACTCGCGCACGAACGCCTCCGCGAAGTGCCGCACCGCCCCGTGGGTGACGGCCACGCCCTTGGGGCGCCCCGTCGTCCCGGACGTATAGATGAGGTACGCGAGCCGCTCCGGCGTGAGTGCCCCGCGCGGCGCCGCACGGCCCCGGTCGCCCACGGGCAGCAGCGCCACCGAACGGTCGACGGTGACGGTGCGCCGCTCTCCCTGACCCGGCAGTGACGCCTGCCGCGAGTCGAGCACGAGCACCCGGACGCCCGCGTCCTCCAGCACGTCCGAGAGCCGCGCCGCCGGCCACGTGCCCTCCAACGGAACGTAGACGGCGCCCGCCTTGAGCGTGCCCACGAGCGCGACGAGCAGCTCGGAACCGCGCCGCGCGCACACGCCCACCCGGTCCTCCGGCCCCACGCCCAGCGCCTGGAGCTGGGCTGCCAGGGCCTCCGCTCTCGCCTCCAGCTCGCCATACGTCAGCCGCTCGTCATCCCCGGCCAATGCCAGGCTTTCAGGCGCCGCGAGGGCCCGGGCCGATACCCGGTCCGTGAGCCACGGCAATTCCTCCCGCACTGCGGACGCAACGGGGCCCACGTCCGGTGGGGCCGGGAATGCGACTTTGTCTTGTTTTGACACAGGGCTGTCTCTTGTCAGGAACTGCCGGAAAGCCTTGGCGAATCAGCGATTGGCGTCTGGCTGGGGTGTCGGCGCTCGGACAACATGCAGGATGTTACAGGATCGCCTTTGGGTCCCAACAGGATGTGCTGAGTCTGACATTCTCCCGGGTTGGAATCCTCCCGGGTGCCGCCCATGACACGGGAAGCCGTTAGGGCATTGCCCTGATGCTCTGGAGTCGGGGCCCGCGTCGGCTGGCGGACGGGTGATTGTCTTTGAAATCCAATGCATTGACTTGCATGGGCGAAACCTCTACTTCGCACCGGCCCGGCCCTGGCGCCGGGTCTCGTGGGGGGTTCCAAACATGGTCCAGCAGTCGGCTCCCGTCGTCAGCACGGTCGAAGGACAGCTCCAAGGCGTCGTCGAGGAAGGGGTGTATGCCTTCAAGGGCATTCCCTACGCCCAGCCTCCCGTGGGCGCGCTGCGGTGGCGTCCTCCCGCTCCGGTCGTGCCCTGGAAGCACGTCCGGCAGGCGTCCACGTTCGGCAAGTCCTCGCTCCAATCTCGCGACGGCTGCATCGCGGGCGGTGGCGGCGATCCGTACCCGATGGGCGAGGATTGTCTCTACCTCAACGTCTGGACGCCGCGCGTGGACCCCCAGGCGAAGCTGCCCGTCATCGTGTGGATCCACGGCGGCGCGTATGTGATTGGCGCCAGCGGCCTGCCCCCGTACGACGGCGTGCCCATGGCGTCCCGGGACGCCATCCTCGTCACGCTCAACTACCGCCTGGGTCACCTGGGCTTCCTGGCCCACCCGGCGCTCCAGAATGAGCCGGGCGGCGGCGCGGCCAACTTCGGCCTGCTGGACCAGGTCGCCGCGCTCCAGTGGGTGAACCGCAACATCGCGAAGTTCGGCGGGGATGCGGGCAACGTCACCCTCATCGGCCAGTCCGCGGGCGCCAAGAGCGTGCTGTCCCTCTTCTGCATGGAGTCCGCGAAGCCGCTGTTCCACCGGGGCGTCGCGATGAGCGTGTACGGCCTGGACGAGATGCCGCTGGACAAGGCGATGCTCAAGGGCGAGGCGCTGATCCGCGACATGGGCGTGCCGGACGCGGACGCGACCCCGGAGCGCATGCGCCAGCTGTCCGCGGAGTCCTTCTGGCAGCAGTCGCCGGACCACTCGCTGGCGCCGGTGGCCGTGTGCGGCGACACGGTGCTGCCCCAGTCCATCCTGTCCACCTTCAAGGCGCAGCAGCAGGCGCGCGTGCCGCTCATCCTGGGCAGCACCAGCGACGACGTGAGCGTGATGACCGCCATGGGCCGCGACCCCATGGAGATCCTCCAGGCGCTGCGCGACAACAACGTGCCCATCGGCCTGCTCTACCCGGGCGTGTCACCGGACGAGGAGCTGGCGCGGCAGGTGTGCCGCGACATCGTCTTCACGCTCATCCCCCGGCAGGTCGCGGACCTGCACAACAAGGTTTCCGACGCGTGGCGCTTCTACTTCGAGTACACCGCCACCGAGCTGCGCCCGGAGTACCCCGACGGCGTCCCGCACGGCTCGGACGTGCCGTACTTCCTGGACACGGTGGCCCGCTGCCCGCCCACCCGGGACGTGCTCACGGACGAGGACCGCGCGTACTCGCGCCAGGTGAGCGGCTGGATGCTCCAGTTCGCCCGCACGGGGGTGCCCGCGTCCGCGACGGAGTGGCCGAAGCACCAGCCGGGTGAGGACCGCACCCTGCGCATGCAGCAGCCGCCGAAGGTGGAGCACAACTTCATGCAGCTGCGCCTCAACGCCTTCCTGCTCGCGAGCGCCATCATCAACAGCTCGGACAGCCGCGCGGGGGGGAAGTCCGGCGCGCAGCGCAACGTCCGCCACACGGGGGCCACGCCCCAGAAGAAGTCCCGGCCCGAAGGCATGACGTAGCCTCTGGATGGAAGAGGGCCCGGGCGCGAGCGTTCGCGGCCGGGCCCTGATTCTTCGCGCGGGACTTCAGCTGCTGAAGAGCACCAGCACGAAGGTGCTCGACTGGGGCAGCTGGAACACGGTGCCCTGGCGCAGCGAGCCCTTGAAGAAGGGCGCCGCGTCGTAGGCGGTGGCGCCCTTCAGGGACTCCCGGGTGGCCTCCGGCAGCCACCCGCCGTCTTCCAGCTTCACCGTCAGCCGCGTGGGCTTCAGCTCGGCCTGGAGCGCCTGGGCGTCCGCCGCCGGGTACTCCAGCACCGCGAGGAACTGCGTGTCCGTGGGGCCCAGCCCGCCGGGGATGCCGCGCGGAGACGTGCGCCACTGCACCGCCTGGGGGCGGCGCGGCAGCGTCACGGTCTTCTCCAGCGTCTCCAGGTCCGTTCCCGTCTTCGCCGCAGGCGCGGCCGTCTGTGTCGTCATGGATGCACTCCCCCCTGAGGGCTTGTCGCAGGCCAGCGAAACACACCCCGCGAGCAGGGTGGTAGCCAGCGTGCGCCTAACGGCCACCGATGGGACGCGACGTCGCATTCTCGGGGCTCCCCTGGTCCCACGTCACGTGCCGCTGGAGCGTGCCGTAGTTGGTGTACTGGTGCCCCAGGCCCGTGCGCTCCAGCCGGCCGTTGTCCGCGTCCGGCGTGCCGGTGTTGATGTCCGCCTGGCCCGGGTTGAAGTTGTAGCGGTCCTCCGCGTGGAGCGTCATGTCCATCTCGAAGCGGGGCTTTCCGCCCGGCGTCTCCGGCGGGTAGACCGTCACGGTCGCGCTGTTCCAGATGGAGTGGCCGCCAATCGCCTTCTGCCAGTTCTCCGTCTCCGGGTAGGGGAACTGCTCGCTGGAGCCCACGCCAATCTGCGAGCCGGTGATCTGGAACGTCACCGGCTTGCCCGCGAGCGACGGGTCCCGGGCGATCATCTGGTTGTAGGTCGCCTCCGCCGCCTGCTGCGTGTCGCGCGTGGAGTTGGTGAGCACCGCCTGGCCGGCGGGGTCCGTGCTGACGAACCGCTCGTAGTCGAAGTGCCGGTCCGCCCCGTTGCCGTGCAGGAAGTGGTCGTACGTGTCCAGGCCATCCGGGATGTCGTTGTGCGGCACGCCCGGCACGCCCTGGATGGCGCGCGCGGCGTTGAGCTTCAGCTCCCACTCGGCCCGCGCCGCGTAGTCACCCAGGCCCGGGCTCTCCGTGGGGATGGGCTTCGGGTCGTTGGGATCGTTGGGGTTCTGCAGGAAGCCGTTGTCGTGGTGGATGTCCGGACGCCGGGGAGGACCCACCTGGTAGTCCGCCACCGTGGCGCCGTTCGTCTGCACCGCCGTGCCGGACGTGCCCACCGGGGTGGGCGTGGCCGCGGGCGCGGGAGTTCCCAGCGCGGGGCCTCCGCGACGGGCGGCCGGAGCGGACTCGAAGGTGTCGGAAGGACGCCGCGCGACCGGCGGGGCC